>NZ_MWOM01000100.1:0-8845 GCF_012931925.1 Acidovorax sp. SRB_24 | reverse complement strand
GCACAGCGGCACAGCGGCACAGTATGCAAGCTCTATCAAAAGGAAGAGCCACAAAACGAGATTTACACAAAGCAAACGCTTCGCACAAACATATACTGCCGCAGAACATACCGGAGACACGCCATGACCGAAGCCTATGTATTCGACGCCATCCGAACGCCACGCGGCAAAGGCAAAAAGGACGGCAGCCTGCATGAGGTCAAGCCGATCAGCCTGCTGGTCGGCCTGCTCACCGAACTGCAGGCGCGCCACCGCTTCGACACCGCTGCAGTGGACGACATCGTCATGGGCATCGTCTCGCCGGTGGGCGAGCAGGGCTCGGTGCTGCCCAAGGTGGCGGCGCTCAAGGCCGGGTGGGACTTTCGCTGCGCCGGCGTGCAGGTCAACCGCTTCTGCGCATCGGGATTGGAAGCCGTGAACCTGGCCGCGCAAAAAGTGCGCAGTGGCTGGGAAGACCTGGTGGTGGCCGGCGGCGTGGAGAGCATGAGCCGCGTGCCCATCGGCTCCGACGGCGGCGCCTGGGCGCAAGACCCTGCGACCAATTCAGAAACGCTGTTCGTGCCCCAGGGCATCGGCGCCGACCTGATCGCCACGCTGGACGGCTACACACGCGCCGACGTGGACGCCTTCGCGCTCGAATCGCAGCGCCGCGCCGCCGCCGCGCGCGCGGCGGGCCACTTCAAGCAATCGGTCGTGCCCGTGCGCGACTTCATCGGCCAGACCATCCTGGCGGAAGACGAGTTCATCAAGCCCCACACCACGCTCGAAGGCCTCGGTGCGCTCAAGGCCTCGTTCGAGCAGCTCGGCGCCATGGGCTTTGACGCCGTGGCGCTGCAGCGCTACCCGCAGGTCGAGCGCATCCACCACGTGCACCACGCGGGCAATTCGTCCGGCATCGTCGATGGCGCGGCTGCCGTGCTGATCGGGAACGGGGCCGCAGCCCAGGCCCACGGCCTCACGCCGCGCGCGCGCATCGTGGCCACGGCGCTCAGTGGCGCCGACCCCACCATCATGCTCACCGGCCCCGTGCCCGCCGCGCAGAAGGCGCTGGCGCGCGCGGGCATGACCATCGACCAGATCGACCTGTTCGAAGTGAACGAGGCCTTTGCCGCCGTGCCCATGCGCTTCATGCGTGAGCTGGGTGTGCCGCACGACAAGGTCAACGTGAACGGCGGCGCCATCGCCATGGGCCACCCGCTGGGCGCCACGGGCGCCATGATCCTCGGCACCCTGATCGACGAGCTGCACCGCCGCCAGCTGCGCTACGGCCTCGCAACCCTCTGCGTTGGCGGCGGCATGGGCATCGCGACGATTGTTGAACGCGTCTGACCGGCAGGAGACAAGAACATGCAAACCATCCGCTACGAACTGGTCAAAGCCCAGGACACCGAGGGCCAGGTCGCCGTCATCACGTTTGACGAAGCCAACTCCCCCGTCAACACCATGTGCCGCCAGTGGCAGCAGGGGCTGGGCGAGGTCACGGCGCAGGTGCTGGGCGACCGCGAACGCCTGGGCGACGCGCTCAAGGGCATCGTGCTCGCCTCCGCCAAGACCAGCTTCTTCGCGGGTGCCGACCTCAAGGCCACCATGCGCCTCACGCCGGCCGATGCGCCGGCCGTGTTTGGCGAGATCGAGCGCATGAAGAAGCACTTCCGCACGCTCGAAACCCTGGGCATCCCCGTGGTGGCCTGCCTCAACGGCGCGGCGCTGGGCGGCGGGTGGGAGGTGGCCCTGGTCGCGCACTACCGCATTGCCGTGGCCGACCCCAAGATCCAGTTCGGTCTGCCCGAGGTCACGCTCGGCCTCATGCCCGGCGCCACCGGCGTGACCAAGATGACGCGCCTGCTGGGCCTGCTCGGCGCGCAGCCCTATCTACTGGAAGGCAAGCTCTTCAACCCCGCCGAGGCGCTGGAGCTGCAACTGGTGCACGAGCTGGTCGCCACGCGCGAACAGCTGCTGCCCGCCGCCCTGGCCCACATCGCCACGCACCCGCACGCCGTGCAGCCGTGGGACGACAAGAATTACAAGATGCCCGGCGGCACGCCCGCCAACCCCAAGATTGCTGGCGCCCTCACCGTCGCGCCCGCCATGCTCAAGAAGACCACGCGCGGCCGCTACCCAGCACCCGAGGCCGCCCTGGCCACCATGGCCGAAGGCGCGTTGGTGGACTACGACACCGCCCTGCGCATCGAAAGCCGCTACCTCGCCCGCCTGATGACCGGCCCCGTGGCGCGCAACATGATCAACACCTTCTTCTTCGACATGAACGCGATCAAGAGCGGCAAGTCGCGCCCTGGCACGGCGCCACGCTACAAGCCGCAAAAGGTCGGCATCCTGGGCGCCGGCATGATGGGCGCCGGCATCGCCTGGGCCCAGGCCAGCCGGGGCATCACCACCGTGCTCAAGGACGTGAGCGCCGAGAAGGCCGAGGCCGGCAAGGCCTACAGCGCCAAGCTCACGCAAGCCTGCGTGGACAAAGGCCGCATGACCGCCGAGGCGCAACAGGCGCTGCTCGCACGCATCACGCCCACCGCCAATGCCGCCGACCTGGCGGGCTGCGACCTCCTCATCGAAGCCGTGTTCGAAAGCCGCGACCTCAAGGCCAAGGTCACGCAAGAGGCCGAGCCACAACTGGCGCCCGGCGGCTTCTTTGCCAGCAACACCTCCACCCTGCCCATCAGCGGCTTGGCCACTGCAAGCAGCAGGCCCGAAAAGTTTGTCGGCATCCACTTCTTCAGCCCCGTGGACAAGATGAAGCTGGTCGAGATCATCCGCGGCAAGCAGACGGATGACGAGACCGTGGCCCGCGCCTTCGACTACGTGCAGGCCCTGGGCAAGGTACCCATCGTGGTCAACGACTCACGTGGCTTCTACACCAGCCGCACCTTCGGCATCTTTGTGATGGAAGGCGCCGCCATGCTGGGCGAAGGCATCCCCGCCGCCGCGATTGAAAACGCCGCCATGCAGGCCGGCCTGCCCGTGGGCCCGCTGGCCGTGCTGGACGAAACCGCGCTGTCACTCAGCGTGCACGTGCTGGACCAGACCCGCGCCGACTACGCGGCCGAAGGCAAGACGTATTCCGCCACGCCCGGCGAGCTGCTGGTGGAGCGCATGGTCAAGGAATTGAAGCGCCCCGGCCGCGCCGGTGGCGGGGGCTTTTACAACTACCCCGCAGGCGCCAAGAAGCACCTGTGGCCGGAGCTGCGTGGCTTGTTTGAGAAATCAGATGCCGCGTGGAGCGTGCAGGAAATCCAGGACCGTCTGCTCTACCGCCAGGCCATTGAGACCGCGCGCTGCCTAGCCGAGGGCGTGCTGACCAGCGTGCATGACGCGAACATCGGGTCGATTTTTGGGATTGGGTTTCCGGCTTGGACAGGGGGGGCGATGCAGTTTATTTACGGAACTGGGGTGGATGCGTTTCGCAAGAGGGCTGACGAACTCGCGAGAACTTACGGGCATGGTTTTGAAGTAGGTTCGAATGTCGCGGAGGCAATAAGAAGAGTGCAACCGCAACATTGATGGGGCAGAAGCAACGGTCTTTATGCGATAGCACGCGACGCATGTCTGTTACTTCTTGACGCTGTTCATAGTTCAACGCTACGATCTCAAGTTCTTACGCGCTTCTACGTTGAGGGGTTACGTAGAAATTGTCGGGCGTTTCGCCAGACTCGTATCGATTGAGTGCATTTACCGCTGCGAAACCGGCTTCGGGTTTTCCTGCGGGCACTCGGAAAACCCGAAGCCGGTTTCGCAGCGCAATTTTGGTAAGAGCTATAAAACGCACAAGGAAAGATGAGGGACGCACTTCTCGCAAAGATCGATCTTTTGGCATCGCGATTGAAGCCCTATCAGGGCTTCATTTTTTTGTGCGGTGGTCCCACTGACATCACATCTGTGCGCCCAGTTTCCATACGCGATGCGATCCATCGCGAACTGGCTAGACATAGAGACATTGATGACCGCATTCGCGTTGCAGAAGACTACAAGGACTGGTCACACGACGCAATTTATCGCGATCTTGTTTCCTTCGAGCGGCATCTGGCGGAGCTCTCTTCGGTAATTGTTCTCGTACTCGAAAGCCCCGGTTCTATTGCGGAGCTGGGACTGTTCTCGATCATCGATGAGTTCAAGAATAAGTTGCTAGTTTTTATAGAAACAAGTCACTACCAAGAGGACTCGTTCATCAAGCTTGGGCCGATCAACTACCTAGAAAAAACTCACAACAACGCCGCCGAGTGCCACCGCTGGACTCAAGGACGAGGTGCCGGGGTATTTGATCCAGCAGCGGCTGAGCAGTTGCAGCCGGAGCTGGCTGAGGCGATCAAACTGAGGGCGGGAAAGCCCACTCCTGAGCGCAATTTTGATCCCAAAAACTGGTTGGACTCCGCGTTGCTAACCTGTGACTTGCTTGGGTTGTGCTCCGCACTAACGATTCGCGAGTTGCGCCAACTCCTCGTTGGGTTGGGATGTAACCGCTCTGAATCCGAAGTCAAGCAAATTGTCTTTCTACTTGAGCGGGTTGGGCTTCTGACAATGGAGCCGAAAGGAGATCAGCG
The DNA here is from genome assembly GCF_012931925.1 of Acidovorax sp. SRB_24. Classification (NCBI taxonomy): domain Bacteria; kingdom Pseudomonadati; phylum Pseudomonadota; class Betaproteobacteria; order Burkholderiales; family Comamonadaceae; genus Acidovorax; species Acidovorax sp. SRB_24. The sequence continues at coordinate 4,289 of NZ_MWOM01000100.1, read as the reverse complement.
CTTCTACATCAGCATTACCGAGCGAGAGCACGTGAAGTTCACCTTCAAGGATGAGAACTTCGACATCATGCGCTTTCGATCAGATCTGCTCGCAAACTATGCAGCAGAGGACAAAAAGCGCTTTCGCGCTATTCAGGATGTACGGAGTCGCTATGCTGCTTGACAGTTCAGGGCTCCTACATCGCATGTCTTCAGAACTGGGCATGCTGCCCTCGCATCTATCCCTCATCATCAGGACAGCGCCTCTCAGATACAAGGTCTTCGAGATTCCAAAAAAGGCAGGGGGCTCACGAACGGTCGCTCAACCAGCACGAGAAGTTAAAGCCATTCAGCGTTGGGTAATACGCGAACTCACAGCCCACTTACCTATTCACGAAGCAGCGATGGCCTACCGCCCAGGCGTCTCAATCAGAAGAAATGCAGAACTTCATGCGGCGAGTCGATACATGCTGAAGTTGGACTTCACCAACTTTTTTCCGTCGATTCTCCGCAGCGACATCAGCTCTCATCTTCAATGTCACTGTTCCAACATTTTGAGTCCTGACGCATGTGAGCTGGTTGCGCACGTTTGTTGTTGGGCTCCCGATCGAAGTCCTCCGCTACGTCTGTGCATTGGTGCCCCGAGTTCACCACTGCTTTCAAACAGCATCATGTTTGAGTTCGACAATCTGCTTGCCTCCATATCTTCAGCAGAAGGGGTCACGTACACGAGGTACGCCGATGACATAACACTGTCTTCGCGTGAACGCGGGAAGATTGATCGCTACGAAAGAGTCGTCAGAGACTTACTTGCAGGGCTCGACTTCCCTAAGCTCAAGATCAACGCTGGAAAAACTGTCTATGCGTCTCGAGCCGGGAAGCGCGTTGTGACAGGCCTAGTCCTAACACCCGAGGGAGACGTTTCAATTGGACGGGACCGGAAACGCCTCATTCGTGCGATGTACCACCGAAGCGTCTTGAATGAACTCCCAGAGAAAGAAGCTCAGGAGTTAGCAGGACTAATCGCTTTCGCGGACAGCATTGAGCCAGGATTTTCTGCACGTTTGAAACGTCTTCTCCCCAGGAGTTGAAAGCATGGCACTAGCGAGCCAAAGCCCATCGGTTCCAACCCTAAAATCCTCGCGCGCCGTACACGGGCGCCCTCCCCAGCTCGGCCACGCTCTCGCGAAAACGTCCTTGTATTTTGTTCATCAGCCATGTAGGTTGGGTTAGCGCAGCGTAACCCGAGACCACCGCCCGACGTGCCCTGTGGGTGTCAGTTTACGCCCTTGCAGGCTAACCCGACCTACTGGCCGCACTATCAACCCACAGGGGGAACTCACTTCTTCTCTGATAGCTATCAGCGCTTATCCACAGGGCGCAAAGCGTCAATTTGAATCAAATTCAAACCCACCGCGAAGGCCGCAGGCGCTTACCTTGCAAATTGATCGTTCGGCGATCAATTTGCAAGGATGCCGATTCCAGAGAAGAGCTGACCACTTCCCAGGCTGAGGAGATCAGATGGCCGCCGTAGCCGCCGACTCCTTAAAACCCAACATCCCCCGCGCCTCCCGCGGCGACGCCACCTCCCGCCCGCATTCCGCGCCAGCTGCTCAATCAACGGCCCATTCGAATCCGCCTTGGCTCCATCCGACAGATAGAACGTGTCTTCCAGCCCCGTGCGCAGATGCCCGCCCAGCTCGGCCACGCGCTGGTGCACGGGCCAGATCTCGCTGCGGCGATGGCGGTGGACAGCCAGGGGGGTGTCCTTGATCTTGAGCTTGAGCAAAATGGGCAGCAGGTCCGGGTCGGCGGGCATGCCGGATTCGACGCCCACCGCGAAGTTGTATTCCAGCACGCCCTTCAGCCAGCACGCCGGCCGCCCCTTCGGGGTCGGCCTTCAGTGGGCGCTGAAGTCCGGGCGCCGTTTTTCCATGAACGCCGTGAAGGCTTCGCGCGCTGCAGGCTCGCGCAGCATACGGCCGAAGCTGGCGCCTTCCTCGGCCATGCGTTCCAGCACAGGTTCGAGCATGCCCTTCTTCATCAGGCGCTTGGTCTCGATGAGCGACGACAGCGGCTTGGCGGCGAGCTTGCGTGCCTGCGCCTGGGCGATGGCGTTGCATTCGGTGGGCGGCACTACTCGGTTGACCAGGCCCACCTCCATGGCGGCCTCGGCCATGAAGGGCTCGCCCAGCAGCAGGGCCTCGGCCGCACGGTGGTAGCCCAGCAGGCGCGGGGCCAGCAGGCTGGACGCCGCCTCGGGGCACAGGCCCAGGTTCACGAAGGGCATGGAGAACGCGGCGTTGTCGCCCGCATAGACCAGGTCGCAGTGGAACAGCATCGTCGTGCCAATGCCCACGGCGGGGCCGCAGACGGCGGCCACCAGGGGCTTGGGAAAGGCGGCAATGGCGTGCAGAAAACGGAACACCGGTGCGTCCTGTTCGGCCGGCGGCTGCGCCAGAAAGTCGCCGATGTCGTTGCCGGCGCTGAACACCGTGATGTCGCCCTGCAGCAGCACGGCGCGCACGCTGGCGTCGGCCTCGGCCTGCGCCAGCGTGTCGGCCAGCGTGGCGTACATCGCGCGGGTCAGGGAGTTCTTCTTGTCGACGCGGTTGAGGGTGATGGTGGTGACGCCGGCTTCGGTGTGCACCAGGATGTCTTGCGGGGTTGCGCTCATGCTCGGGGGTTCCTTGAGAAGGGGGTGGATGGTGCGGGCAGGCCCGCCATCACTCTTTGAAATAGACGATCTGGTGGCTGGTCGCCAGCATGGCGCCGGCCTCGTTCCACAGCTGCACGGTCTGGTCGAAAAAGCCGTTGCGAAACTCCTGCCCGCGCGCCTGGCCCAGCAGGTAGCCCGTGCCCGTGGCTTCCAGTTCGGCGGCGTTGGCATGGAAATACACCGTGATCGACACCGTTCCCGCCGGCACGCGCACCGCGCGGCGCAGCCACACGCGCGGAAAGAAGACGTCGGCCAGCGCGGCCAGCGCACAGAAGTCGAGCGGGCGCGCCGGCTCGTCGCGCATCCACAGCTGGCTCAGGCTGCTGTCGCCCTGGCCCTCCCAGCGCTCGGGCAGCTCGCCGACGACGGGGCGCATCTCATAGCGGCGCAGCCACTCCACGCCCATGGCCGGCGTGATGCGCGGCAGCGCCGCGGGCTGCGGCACGGCGGGCATGGGCATGTCGCCCAGGCTCCAGGTGTCGCGGCGCACGGCGGTGACGGCCGTGGCCGTGGTGGTGATCTGGGGCGTGCCCTGGGCGTCGGCCTGGAACAAGGTGATGGTCCAGTGCTGCGTCGAGCGGTTGGTGCGCACCGGCACGGCCTGCACCGTGAACTCCCCGGCCGCCTGCGCGACCGCGTAGTTGACCGTGAGCGACAGGGGCTCGCCCAGCAGGTCGGGGTGTTCCAGCACGGCCCGCAGTGCGACGGCCGCCGTGATGCCGCCGAACGGGCCAACCATGTTCCAGTAGCCGGGGCTGGTGTGCCCGTGGTACTGCCCAGCGGTGGTGGACGTGAGCGCAAGCGCCTTGTCCAAAGGATGGTGTGTGGTCATGGTGTCCAGTGTGCCGCGAAATCCGCCCTCATGCCGTCGTGCCGGTGACTGCGGCGCTGCCGCCCTCCAGGCCCGCCAGCGCCCGCACCGCGCGCGGCCACAGGCTGCCCCGGAACTGGTCGCGAAAGAAGCCGAAATGGCCGATGCGCGGCGCCTGCGCGTCGGCCGGCGCGAGCGACTCGACCTGGCGCGGCGCGTTCGCATACAGCGCCAGCAGGTGGTGCGTGCCGCGCAGGGTCATGAGCTCGTCGTCGCGCATCGACCAGGCCAGCACCGGAAAGCGCACGGCGCCATAGCTCTGCTCCGCCGCCGCGCCCTCGGCGCCCACGCTGTAGCGCGGGTTCAGGCACCAACGCCGCCACTGCAGGATCACGCCGGCCGGCAGGTCGCCCACCTTGCGCAACGCGGCCCCGGGAAAGTAGCCGCAGATGCGCGTGGCCAGCGGCACCAGCACCCACCAGAAGTACGGCACCAGGCGCCTGAGCCGTGGCGCGTTGTCGCGCCAGTAGCCGCTGCCGGCCGCAATGGCCAGCAACCCGTCCACCTGCCCCGGGTTGCGCATCAAGCCCGGCAGCTGCGCGCCGAGGCTGTGGCCCAGCAGGAACAGCGGCTGCGCCGGCAGCGCGGCCTTGGCGGCGGACACCACGGCTTCGTAGTCCCGCGCCCAGTCGGTCAGATCGGCCCGCACATCGCGCAGGTGCCCCTGCAGCGAGTCGCCATGGCCCCGGTAGTCGAACGTGGTGACGCGAAAGCCCTGCT
>NZ_MWOM01000063.1:0-21414 GCF_012931925.1 Acidovorax sp. SRB_24 | reverse complement strand
GATTGCCCATGCTCTCCCTGCTCACGTCCATCGTCATTGGTTGCGCCACCGGGCTGCTGGCATGGACGGCGAGCCGCACCAGATCCCAGTGGGGCTGGCCCGCGGCCGCGCTCGTGGGCGTGATCGGTGCCTTGCTGGCCGGCTACCTCGGTGTAGCGGTCGACTGGTACCGTCCCGGAACCCTGGGCGGCTCGGTCGCATCGCTGCTGGGCGCAATGGCCCTGCTGGCCGTTTACCGGTTTCTGCAGCGCAAGCTCTGACTGCTCACACGGTGTCGCGCATGGCCCGCTCTACTGCCAATCCAGCCGCCGACGGCGCCGTGCAAGCCGCCGTGCGGCGCGCCCACCGCCTGCTGCACCGCCGCGCGCTGATGGCCGCCGTCGCCAGCACCGTGCCGGTGCCCGGCCTGGACTGGGCCGTGGATGCAGCGCTGCTGTCGCACCTGCTGCCACGCATCAACGCTGAATTCGGCCTGTCGCCGCAGCAGCTCGACCAGCTCGATCCGCACAAGCGCGAGCAAGTGCAAAAAGCGGTGGCCATGGTCGGCTCGGTGCTGATTGGCAAGTTTGTGACCAAAGACCTGGTGCTCAAGGCCACCCAAGCGCTGGGCATGCGCATGACCGGCAGGCAGTTGGCCAAATACGTGCCCCTGGCCGGCCAGGCTGTGTCTGCGGCGTTGGGCTACGCGACGCTGCGCTACCTGGGCGAGCAGCACATCCAGGATTGTGTGCGGGTGGTGCAAGCGGCACAGCTGGCCCTGCCCGCCCCCGCCCGCTGACAAAAGAAAAAGGGTGGCCAAAGCCACCCTTGCGCACTAGCCACGGTGCCCCGAGGTCAACCCGCGTTCTTTGGCTTGCGGCGTGACGCACCTGCCAGGCCTGCGAGGGCCAGGCCCAACAACGCCAGAGAACCGGGCTCAGGTACCTGGATCGATTCGATTTTCACCACCATGTCCTGGAAGTCGTTGTCGGTGCCATCTTCAAACGCGAAGACCCAGTTGGTGGAAGCGCCGCCCTGGAAGGCCAGAACACGGGTGGCGCCGTCGCTGTTCAGACTGTCAATGGAATAGGCGATCCTTCCATCCCCGGTCTGAAAATAAAACCCAAAGCTGGACGGGTTGATCAGTGCGTTGGTGAAGACGCCGCAATTGATCTGCGTTCCGCACGCGCTCTGGGCGGAAATGCCGCCGCCGATGTACATCACACCATTGTCGATACCGATGCCCGCGGTGCTCATTTGGGACGTGGACGCACCCCCGACCGCACCGCCAAAGAACAGATCGACGCGATAGATATTGGACGAGTCGGTGCCAAACCACATGCCAAACTTTTGGCTCGCAGCGCCGCTGGTTTGCTCCATGACCAGCGTGGGGATGGTGGTGGCGACACCGGTGGCAGACCCCCACATGCCGGCGCTGCTTTGGTGGTTGGCCGCGCTCACGGCACCCGCACCAAACACACTGTCCAACACCGTCTGGAGCGGCTGCTCGCCTGGAGACGAGCCATTGATAGCCACCGGGCGCACATTGTTATTCACGATCGGCGCCGCGTGGATGGCTGCCGAAACAAGCGCTCCTGCAATGGCGGCTGCAAGGGGTCTGAATTTCATGGTCTGTCTCCCTGTAAGTAGATGCTGAAATTTCTGGATTCAACTTACATAGGCAAACACCGTGCCACACCATAAAATCAACCACTTACGCGAATAGCGTGGGAACTTTGTAAGAAATCTCGACGCTTTTACCCGCCAAAACTCACACCGCTTACCGCACCCCGCGCACTGGAAGCAGATGCAGCAAAATCCAACACCCCTGCCGAGCAACCCAATAGCTACCTCCACCCGTCAAAGGGGCGCTTGGTAAGCCAGCACCTTCAAAGCTTTTTGTGGCGACACGTCCGCAAACACCGCCGGATTCGGCACCCGTTCCACCAGCGCCAATTCCGGCACCAATTCCCGCATCTGGTCCTGCAGAAAATCCACGCCCAGTTCAGGCGCATTCAGGCACAGCAGCGCATGGCCGCCCGGCGCCAGCAGGTCGGGAAGCCGGCGCATCAGGCGGGCGTAGTCCTTGGTGGCAACAAAGCTGCCTTTCTGGTAGCTGGGCGGATCGACAATGACCAGGCCATACGGCCCGCCGCGGGTGATCTTGCCCCAGGTGCTGAAGATGTCGTGCGCGAGGAAGCTGGCACGGCCCGTCAGGCCATTGAGCTGGTGGTTCTGCTGGCCGATGGCAATGGCGCCGCGGCCCATGTCCACGTTGACCACGTGTTTCGCGCCCGCCTGCAGCGCCACCACCGAGAACGCGCAGGTGTAGGCAAACAGGTTGAGCACCTTGAGGCCGTAACGGTCGGCGCTGCGTGCGGCGGCATATTCGTGCACCCAGCGGCGCCCCTCGGCCATGTCGAGGAACAGGCCGTGGTTCTGGCCCTTGAGCACATGCACGCGGAATTGCGCACCCTGCTCGGTAACCACGTGCGGGTCGGACACGCTACCTGCCATCAACCGCGTTTCGGCAAGCCCCTGCGTGCGCAACTGCCCATTGCGGCACTGGAACACCCAGTTGAGCGGTTGCCCTGGCGCCACTTCCTGCCACCGCGCGGCCAGCGCCGCGCCGACCGTGGAGAGCTCGCGTTCAGTCGACTCGTGCGCGGGCGCAAAACTGGTGAGCACGAAGACGGGCGGAAAGGCGTCGAGCACCCACTGCTCACAACCGGGGTACAGGCCGCCGCGGCCGTGGAAAATTCGGCACGCGTCGGTCGGCAGGGGCATCTGGGCGATGGCGGTGAGCAAGGCTTGCATAGGGCGAGAAGTTTTGGCGAGAGCCGTTCAAGGATGATTTTTCGGCCTCATGGAGGCCCAGGCGCTGCCGTTCTGAATGTGCTGCGTCTGCCGCGCAATTGATGCCACACCGTTTGCCGGGAATCTCTGTACGATCGTTATTTTTACTGAGGAAGGCATCCCATGCTGTCCATCATTGGAACCATTGTTGTGGGCCTCATCGTCGGACTGATTGCGCGCGCCGTGAAACCGGGCGACGACAAGCTGGGCTGGATCATGACCATCGTGCTCGGCATTGCGGGTTCGCTCGTGGCCGGTTATGCGGGCACTGCGATGGGCTGGTATGCACCGGGCACCCCGGCGGGCTGGATTGCCTCGGTCCTCGGTGCGATCGTGCTGCTGGTGATCTACGGCTTCATCAAGAAAAAGGCTTAAGCTAGGCGCTTGGCTGGCCCGCGCTGCGCACACCGGGTGCGTGCATCAAGAGGCGGACGGATCGGTGGCCGTCGGGCCACCACCGGCCGCTTCTTCGGGGGCCTCTGCGCCCCACTGCGCCCAGTCTTCGCCAAACAGTTCCACCGGGTGCGGCGTGCGGTCCGAGCCGTTGCCACAGCGCATGTCCGTGGCGAGGCAATAAAGATCGCACCCCCAGCACACCCGCTCGGGGTGCGGGGGTGCGTTGGGAAATTTCTTTGCCGCCATGGCCGGCTTTCAGTAAAAAAGGCGCTGCCTATTTCCGCGCCGGCGGCACGTCCGTGCAGCTGCCGTGCGCAATCTCGGCCGCCATGCCAATGCTCTCGCCGAGCGTCGGGTGCGGATGGATCGTTTTGCCGATGTCCACCGCATCGGCGCCCATCTCGATCGCCAGGGCAATCTCGCCAATCATGTCGCCCGCGTGCGTGCCGACCATGCCGCCGCCGAGGATCTTGCCGTGTCCATGGGCCTCGTCGCTGTCGTCGAACAGCAGCTTGGTGAAGCCTTCGTCGCGGCCATTGGCGATCGCGCGGCCCGAGGCCGTCCAGGGGAACAGGCCCTTCTTGACTTTGATGCCCTGCGCCTTGGCCTGGTCCTCGGTCAAGCCGACCCAGGCGACCTCGGGGTCGGTGTAGGCGACGCTGGGGATCACGCGGGCGTTGAAGGCGGCCGCGGCCAACTCCTTGTTGCCCTGCAGCTCGCCGGCGATCACTTCGGCCGCGACGTGCGCCTCGTGCACCGCCTTGTGCGCCAGCATGGGCTGGCCCACGATGTCGCCGATGGCGAAGATGTGCGCCACGTTGGTGCGCATCTGGATGTCGACCTCGATGAAGCCCCGGTCGGTGACGGCCACCCCCGCCTTGTCGGCGGCGATCTTCTTGCCGTTGGGCGTGCGGCCCACGGCCTGCAGCACCAGGTCGTAGACCTGCGGCGCGGGGGCGGTGCCGCCCGGCTCGGCGCTTTCAAACGCCACCTCGATACCTTCGGGCAGCGCGCGCGCGCCCACCGTCTTGGTCTTGAGCATGATGTTGTCGAAGCGCGGCGCGTTCATCTTCTGCCAGACCTTGACGAGGTCACGGTCGGCGCCCTGCATCAGGCCGTCGAGCATCTCGACCACATCGAGGCGCGCGCCCAGCGTGGAGTACACCGTGCCCATTTCGAGGCCGATGATGCCGCCGCCCAGGATCAGCATGCGCTTGGGGACTTCGGTGAGTTCCAGCGCGCCGGTCGAATCGACCACGCGCGGATCGTCGGGCATGAAGGGCAGGCGCACGGCCTGGCTGCCCGCGGCAATGATGGCTTTCTTGAAGGCGATGACCTTCTTGGTGCCGGTCTTGTCCTGGCCCGTGCCGGTGGTCTCTTCGACCTCGACATGGTGGGCGCCGACGAAGGCGCCGTAGCCGCGCACGGTCGTGACCTTGCGCATCTTGGCCATGGCCGCCAGGCCGCCGGTGAGCTTGCCAATCACCTTTTCCTTGTGGCCGCGCAGCTTGTCGATGTCGAGGCTGGGCGCGCCGAAGCTCACGCCCAGGTCGGCCATGTGGCTCACCTCGTCCATGACGGAGGCCACGTGCAGCAGCGCCTTCGAGGGAATGCAGCCCACGTTCAGGCACACGCCACCCAGCGTGGCATAGCGCTCGACGAGGACGACCTTCAGGCCCAGGTCGGCCGCGCGGAAGGCGGCGCTGTAGCCACCGGGGCCGGCGCCGAGCACGAGCACGTCGCATTCGAGGTCGGCCGTGCCGGCAAACTCGGCCGCTCCTGGAATAGGAGCAGCTGGCACTGGCGAAACCTTGGTTTCAGCCGGATTTGATACTGAAACGCTGGATGGACCTGCGCCGGCAGCTACAGATGCAGGAGCAGGAGCAGCCACCGGCGCGGGCGCTGCGGCATCGGCCGCCGCCTCGAGCGTCAGCAGCACGCTGCCTTCGGCGATCTTGTCGCCGAGCTGCACCTGGACCGTCTGCACCACACCGGCGTGGCTGGAGGGAATTTCCATCGAGGCCTTGTCCGACTCCACCGTGACCAGGCTCTGGTCCACGGCCACGGTGTCGCCGGGCTTGACCATCAGTTCAATGACCGTGACCTCGGCAAAGTCGCCAATGTTCGGAACCTTGATTTCAATGCTTGCCATCGTGCTGCTCCTTTACAGCAGGATGCGGCGGTAGTCCGCCAGCACCTGACCGAGGTAGGCGTTGAAGCGCGCGGCCGAGGCCCCGTCGATCACGCGGTGGTCGTAGGACAGCGACAGCGGCAGCACGAGGCGCGGGACAAACTTTTCCTTGTCCTCGTTCCACAGAGGCTTCATGGCGCCGCGCGAGAGGCCCAGGATGGCGACTTCGGGGGCGTTGATGATGGGCGTGAAATGCGTGCCGCCAATGCCGCCGAGCGAGGAGATCGACATGCAGCCGCCCTGCATGTCGGCCGCGCCGAGCTTGCCCTCGCGCGCCTTCTTGGCCAGTTCCGACATTTCCTGGCTGATCTGCAGGATGCCCTTCCGGTCGGCGTCCTTGAGCACCGGCACGACCAGCCCGTTGGGCGTGTCGGCGGCAAAGCCGATGTTGAAGTACTGCTTGTAAACCAGCGCGTCGCCGTCGAGGCTGGCATTGAAGTCGGGGAACTTCTTGAGCGCCGCCACCACGGCCTTGATGACGAAGGCCAGCATGGTGACCTTGGTGCCGCTCTTCTCGTTTTCCTTGTTGGTGGAGACGCGGAAGGCTTCGAGCTCGGTGATGTCGGCCTCGTCGTTGTTCGTGACGTGGGGGATCATCACCCAGTTGCGGTGCAGGTTGGCGCCGCTGATCTTCTTGATGCGGGAGAGCTCCTTGCGCTCGATGGCGCCGAACTTGGCAAAGTCCACCTTGGGCCAGGGCAGCAGGTCCAGGCCTGCGCCGCCACCGCTGGCGGCAGCGGCCTTGGGTGCGACTGCGGCCTGGGCCCGGGTCTGCACGCTGCCGACCATGACGGACTGGGTGAAGGCCTGCACATCGGTTTCGGTGATCCGGCCCTTGGGGCCACTGCCCTGCACTTCGGCCAGCGGCACGCCGAGTTCACGGGCAAACTTGCGCACCGAGGGCGATGCGTGTGGCAGCGCGCCCGTGGGTGCCACGGTGGGGTTGTGTGCCGGCACGGCGGCCTGCGGAGCCGAAGGCGTGGCAGCGGACTGGGGCGCTGCGGCCGGGGCCGCAGCAGGCGCTATGGCAGCGGCCACGGCCGCCGGAGCCGGCGCAGCGGCGGGTGCCGCGGCAGCGCCCACGCCTTCGATCTGGCCGACCATATCGCCGATGTTGACCTTGTCGCCCACTTTGATGCTGAGCGCCTTGAGCACGCCCGCGGCCGGCGATGGGATTTCCATCGAGGCCTTGTCGGACTCCACGGTGAACAGCGATTGCTCCAGGGCCACGGTGTCGCCGACCTTGACGAGCATCTCGATCACGGTGACATCCTTGAAATCACCGATGTCGGGGATGCGCAGATCCACCGTGCTCGCGGCGGCCGGCGTTGCCGGAGCAGGCGCTGCAGCGGGCGCAGGCGAAGGTGCCGCCACGGCGGGTGCCGCAACCGGTGCAGCCGCTGCGGGCGCCGGTGCGGGCGCTGCCGCGTCGGCGGTTTCCAGCACCACGATGACCGAGCCCTGCTTGATCTTGTCGCCCAGGGCCACGCGCAGCTCCTTGACCACGCCCGCGTGGCTGGACGGAATCTCCATCGAGGCCTTGTCGGACTCCACAGTGACCAGCGACTGCTCTGCCTTGATCGTGTCGCCCGGCTGGACCAGCACTTCGATCACGGCCACTTCGTCAAAGTCGCCGATGTCGGGAACTTGAATATCTACCATTGCCATAGTTGTCTCCCGTTCGTCTTCAGGCGTGCAGCGGGTTGATCTTGTCGGTGGCGATACCGTACTTGGCAATCGCTTCGGCCACCTTGGTCACCGGCACCTGGCCCCCATCGGCCAGTGCGCGCAGTGCCGCCAGCACAATGTAATGGCGGTCGATCTCAAAGTGCTCGCGCAGCTTGCGGCGGAAGTCCGAGCGGCCAAAGCCGTCCGTGCCCAGCACCTTGTAGTGGCGGCCCTTGGGCATGTAGGGGCGGATCTGCTCTGCATAGGCCTTCATGTAGTCGGTCGATGCGATCACGGGGCCGGTGCTCTTGGCGAGCTGCTCGGTCACGAACGGCACGCGCGGGGCTTCCAGCGGGTGCAGCAGGTTCCAGCGCTCCACCTCCTGGCCGTCGCGGGTCAGTTCGTTGAACGACGGGCAGCTCCACACATCGGCGGCAATGCCCCAGTCCTTTTCGAGCAGTTCTTGCGCGAAGAATGACTCGCGCAGGATGGTGCCCGAGCCGAGCAGCTGCACGCGCAGGCCGCTTTGCGGCACCTTCTGGCCAGGCTTGCACAGGTACATGCCCTTGATGATCTGCTCTTCCGTGCCGGCTTCGAGGCCCGGCATTGGGTAGTTCTCGTTGAGCAGCGTGATGTAGTAGAAGACGTTTTCCTGCTCCTGCACCATGCGGCGCATGCCGTCGTGCATGATCACCGCCACTTCGTGGGCGAAGGTCGGGTCGTAGGTCACGCAGTTGGGGATGGTGTTGGCCAGGATGTGGCTGTGGCCGTCTTCGTGCTGCAGCCCTTCGCCATTGAGCGTGGTGCGGCCCGAGGTGCCGCCGAGCAGGAAGCCGCGCGCCTGCATGTCGCCCGCCGCCCAGGCCAGGTCGCCGACGCGCTGGAAGCCGAACATCGAGTAGTACACGTAGAACGGGATCATGATCCGGTTGCTCGTGCTGTAGCTCGTGGCCGCCGCGATCCAGCTGCTCATGCCGCCGGCTTCGTTGATGCCTTCCTGCAGGATCTGGCCGGCCTTGTCCTCGCGATAGTACATGACCTGGTCTTTGTCGACCGGGGTGTACTGCTGGCCCGCAGGGTTGTAGATGCCGATCTGGCGGAACAAGCCTTCCATGCCAAAGGTGCGCGCTTCGTCGACCAGGATCGGTACGACACGCGGACCCAGTTCCTTGTCGCGCAGTAGTTGCGTGAGAAAGCGCACATAGGCCTGCGTGGTCGAGATCTCGCGGCCCTCGGGGGTCGGGTCGAGGATGGCCTTGAAAGTGTCGAGCGGCGGCACATTGAACTGCTCGTCGGCCTTGGTGCGGCGGTGCGGCAGGTAGCCACCCAGGGCCTGGCGGCGCTCATGCAGATAGCGCATCTCGGGCGTGTCGTCGGCCGGCTTGTAGAACGGCAGGTCGGCGATCTGGCTGTCGGGGATCGGGATGTTGAAGCGGTCGCGGAAAGCCTTGATGTCCTCGTCGCCCAGCTTTTTGGTCTGGTGCACGGTGTTCTTGCCTTCACCGATCTTGCCCATGCCAAAGCCCTTGACGGTCTTGACCAGCAGCACGGTGGGCTGGCCCTTGGTCTCGTTGGCAGCGTGGAAGGCGGCATAGACCTTCTGCGCATCGTGGCCACCGCGGCGCAGGTTCCAGATCTCGTCGTCGCTCATGTGCTCGACCATCTTCAACGTGCGCGGATCGCGGCCGAAGAAGTTCTTGCGGACGTAGGCGCCGTCGTTGGCCTTGAACGCCTGGTAGTCGCCGTCGTTGCACTCCATCATGATCTTGCGCAGCGCACCGTCCTTGTCCTTGGCGAGCAGATCGTCCCAGCGGCTGCCCCAGATCAGCTTGATCACGTTCCAGCCCGAGCCGCGGAATTCGCCTTCGAGCTCCTGGATGATCTTGCCGTTGCCGCGCACCGGGCCGTCCAGGCGCTGCAGGTTGCAGTTGATGACGAAGATCAGGTTGTCGAGCTTCTCGCGCGAAGCCAGGCTGATCGCGCCCAGCGATTCGACCTCGTCCATCTCGCCGTCGCCGCAGAACACCCAGACCTTGCGGTTCTCGGTGTTGGCAATGCCGCGCGCGTGCAGGTACTTGAGGAAGCGCGCCTGGTAGATGGCCATCAGCGGGCCGAGGCCCATGGACACCGTCGGAAACTGCCAGAACTCGGGCATGAGCTTGGGGTGCGGGTAGCTCGACAGGCCCTTGCCATCGACCTCCTGGCGGAAGTTGTTCAGCTGCTCTTCGGTGAGGCGCCCTTCCATGTAGGCGCGGGCATAGATGCCGGGCGAGACGTGGCCCTGGATGTAGAGACAGTCACCGCCGTGCTCTTTGCCAGGTTCGTTGCTCTCGGCGTGCCAGAAATGGTTGAAGCCGGCCGCGAACATGTTGGCCAGCGAGGCGAAGGAGCCGATGTGGCCGCCCAGGTCGCCGCCTTCGGGCGGGTGGATGCGGTTGGCCCTGACCACCATCGCCATGGCGTTCCAGCGCATATAGGCGCGCAGGCGCCCTTCGAGCTCCAGGTTGCCAGGGCAGCGCGCTTCCTGGTCTTTTTCGATGGTGTTCACATAGCCCGTGTTGGCAGAGAACGGCATGTCGATGCTGCTTTGGCGCGCGTGCTCGAGCAGCTGTTCGAGCAGGAAATGGGCGCGTTCTGCGCCTTCCTTGTCGATCACGGCGGACAGCGCATCCATCCACTCTCGGGTCTCTTGCTGGTCGGCGTCGGGGGCTGGCAATGCGCCGCTGCCGGCGCGAGGATCGGGCTGTGCTGACATGGTTTGTCTCCTGGAGATATAGACCGCAATTTAGTGCGTGCCGCCAAGTTTCTCATATTTTTTTCTTATTTCAAATTATGCTTTTAGATTTCATAATACGATAAATTGCTGCAAACGCACATTTTCCGCACCATCGCGGTGCACCCTGCGCTCCCCTACACTCGGCCCATGCACTCGCCCTCTCTCGCCCCCGCGCCATCGCGCACTGCCGCGCTCGCGCGCTCGTGGCGCGCATGGTGGCGCAGTCTCTCGCCCACGCGTCAGGACCGCTTTGCCGCGCTGGCTCCGCTGGCGGCCGTGCTGCTGTTCATGGCGGCCATCGTGGCGGCTTTCTGGTATCTGCGCATGGAGGAAGGCGAGCGCGAGCAGGAGGCGCTGCGCCGCGATGTGGAGTACGCACAGCAGCGCGTGCGCCTGCGCCTGCTCGAGCGCCAGGAACAGATCATGCGCATTGCACGCGATCTGTCGAACCAGGAGCTGGAGCGCCCCCAGTTCGACCAGCGCGCAGAGGCCCTGATCAGCCAGTACCCCGAGCTCCAGGCCATAACCTGGATCGATGCGCGCGGCCACATCCGTGCCAGCCACGCAGCGCCCACACTCTCGGGCGGCCAGATGCGCGTGCCCGGCGAGGTGCTGAAGAAAGGCGACACCGCCGACGCCTTCGACCTCACGCGCGACCTGCAGCAGCCGGTCTATGTGCAACCCGCCGCCGGCAGTGGCGAGCCCACGCCTTTGCTGCAGCTGCAGGTGCCACTCAATGTGCAGGGCAAGTTTGGCGGCGTGGTATTGGGCGAGTATTCCATCGACAGCCTGCTGCGCTACGGCACTCCCACCGAGGTACTGGCGCGCTATGCCGTGACGCTGCTCGACGCGCAGCACCAGGTGCTCGCCGGCACGCCGCTGGCGCCTCGCAGCGCCACCATGCCCTGGCAGCCCTGGAGCAAGCGCGCCAACGAATACGAAGTGCCCGTCTCGCCCGTGGGCAACGGCTTGGTGCTGCGGGCCCAGGCGTACCGCACCTCGCTGGGCGTGGTCGGCAGCGGCTTGTTCTGGCTGGTGGTCACGCTCAGCACCATGACGGCGTGGATGCTGATTGCCACCTGGCGCCACACACGCCGGCGCATGCAGGCGCAGATGGCCCTGGTGGCAGAAACCAATTTCCGCCGCGCCATGGAAAACTCGGTGCTCACCGGCATGCGCGCGCTCGACCTGCAGGGCCGCATCACCTACGTGAACGCAGCGTTCTGCCAGATGACAGGCTGGAGCGAGGCCGAACTGGTGGGCCAGACACCGCCGTTCCCCTACTGGCCCGACGCCGACCTGGACACGCTGCACGCGCGCCTGCAGGACGAGCTCAACGGCAAGACCGTGTCCGGGGGCTTCCAGGTGCGGGTGCGGCGCAAGAACGGCGCCATCTTCGATGCCCGGCTCTACGTCTCTCCGCTGATCGACGCGCGCGGCCAGCAGACCGGGTGGATGACCTCGATGACCGACATCACCGAGCCCAACCGCATCCGCGAGCAACTCTCGGCATCGCATGAGCGCTTCACCATCGTGCTCGAAGCGCTTGACGCCTCGGTCTCGGTGGCCCCCCTGGGCAGCGAAGAGCTGCTGTTCGCCAACAAACTCTACCGCCAGTGGTTTGGCTCACAGACCGACGGACACCTGCAGCTCGTGGCCCAGGCCGGCGTGCTGCCTGCCAAGAACGCCGGCAGCGACAGCGCAGACGGCGAAGACGGGCTCATGGGGCTGCCCACCGACACCCTGACCAGCGCCCACACCGAGAACGCCGAAATCTTCTTGCCCGAACTGGGCAAGTGGCTGGAAGTGCGCTCGCGCTACCTCAGCTGGGTCGACGGGCGCCTGGCCCAGATGGTGATTGCCACCGACATCACGCCCCGGCGCCAGGCCGAGGAGCAGACCGCCCGGCAAACCGAGCGCGCGCAGTCGGTCAGCCGCCTGATCACCATGGGCGAGATGGCATCGAGCGTGGCGCACGAGCTCAACCAACCGCTCACCGCCATCAACAACTACTGCAACGGCATCGTCTCGCGTATCCACAGCGGCCAGATCACGCAGGAGGCCCTGCTCGCGGCGCTGGAGAAAACCTCGCACCAGGCGCAGCGCGCCGGGCAGATCATCCAGCGCATCCGGGACTTCGTGAAGAAGAGCGAGCCCAACCGCACGCTGGCCGATGTCTCCAGCATGGTCGGCGAAGCGCTGGAGCTGGCGGACATCGAACTGCGTCGCCACAACGTGCGCCTGACGCACTATGTCGCGGCACGGCTGCCGCAGGTCATGGCCGACTCCATCCTGATCGAACAGGTGCTGATCAACCTCATGAAGAACGGCGCCGAATCGATTGCCCAGGCACGCCGCACGCCGGCAAGGCGCAGCGTGGAACTGCGTGTCGTGCCCAAGCAGATCGAGGGCCAGCAGGTGGTCGAGTTTTCGGTGCAGGACACCGGCCAGGGACTGGCGCAGGAAGTGCTCGAGCGCCTGTTCGAAGCCTTTTTCTCGACCAAGCAGGAAGGCATGGGCATGGGCCTCAATTTGTGCCGCAGCATTGTCGAATCCCACCAGGGGAGAATGCAGGCGGAGAACATCTACAATGGTTCCGAAGTCACGGGCTGCAGGTTCTCTTTTTGGCTTCCGCTTGCTGCGCCTGACAACGATGCTACGAATTCTGTAGCTAATGTACATCCCCCGAGGACAATTGCATGAGCTTGATTCCGAAAAAAGGCACTGTGTATGTGGTCGACGACGACGAAGCCGTGCGCGATTCGTTGCAGTGGCTGCTCGAAGGCAAGGATTACCGGGTGCGCTGTTTTGATTCGGCGGAATCCTTTCTCTCACGCTACGACCCGCGCGAAGTTGCCTGCCTGATCGTCGACATCCGCATGGGTGGCATGACGGGTCTGGAGCTGCAAGACCGCCTGATCGAACGCAAGTCCCCTCTGCCCATCGTCTTCATCACGGGCCACGGCGACGTGCCCATGGCCGTGAACACCATGAAGAAGGGCGCACTCGACTTCATCCAGAAACCGTTCAACGAAGAAGAGCTGATTGCCCTGGTGGAGCGCATGCTCGACCATGCGCGCGAAGCCTTCACCGGCCACCAGCAGGCGGCCAGCCGCGATGCGCTGCTGTCCAAGCTGACGAGCCGCGAAGCGCAGGTCTTGGAACGCATCGTCGCCGGCCGCCTGAACAAGCAGATCGCCGACGACCTGGGCATCAGCATCAAGACCGTGGAGGCGCACCGCGCCAACATCATGGAAAAACTCGGCGCCAACACCGTCGCCGACCTGCTCAAGATTGCGCTCGGCCAAACCACCGCCAAAGCCTGACCGCTACACTTTCAATAGCTTCTAGCGCTTACTACATAAGCGCTAGAGGCTTTTTTCATTGATATTTGACCATGACAGCCCAAACGATAGACGGCAACGCCCTTTCCCGCCAACTGCGCACCGACGTCGCCCAACGCGCCGCCACCCTGAAGGCCCGCGGCGTCACGCCTGGCCTGGCCGTGGTGCTGGTCGGCGACAACCCGGCCTCGCAGGTCTATGTGCGCAATAAGGTCAAGGCGTGCGAGGACAGCGGCCTGCACTCGGTGCTCGAGAAGTACGGCGCCGACATGACCGAGGCTGCGCTGCTGGCACGCGTCGAAGCGCTCAACAACGACCCGTCCATCCACGGCATCCTGGTGCAACTGCCCCTGCCCAAGCACATCGATGCGCAAAAGGTGATTGAAGCCATCTCGCCCGCCAAGGACGTGGACGGCTTCCACATCGCCAGCGCCGGAGCGCTGATGACCGGCATGCCAGGTTTTTGGCCCTGCACCCCATACGGCTGCATGAAGATGCTCGAATCCATTGGCTACGACCTGCGCGGCAAGCACGCGGTCGTCATCGGACGCAGCAACATCGTGGGCAAGCCGATGGCGCTCATGCTGCTGGCCCAAAACGCCACCGTCACCATCTGCCACAGCGCCACGCAGGACCTCAAGGCGCAGACCCTGCAGGCCGACGTGATCGTCGCCGCGGTGGGCAAGCGCAACGTGCTCACGGCCGACATGGTCAAGTCCGGCGCCGTCGTCATCGACGTCGGCATGAACCGCAACGACGAAGGCAAACTCTGCGGCGACGTGGACTTTGACGGCGTCAAGAACGTGGCGGGCCACATCACCCCCGTGCCCGGCGGCGTCGGCCCCATGACCATCACCATGCTGCTGGTCAATACCCTCGAAGCGGCAGAGCGCGCCGCCGGCGCCTGACACACCTCCCGCGCCCCTACCACCTTGAACCGCCCCCAGGCGACGCCATCTAAGCCCGCATGAGCAATCCCCTCCTCGACTTCTCCGCCCTGCCCGCATTCGACCGCATTGCCCCCAGTGACGTGGCGCCCGCCATGGACGCGCTGCTGGCGCGCGCCAGCCAGGCGCTCGAAACCGTCACGGCGCCCGCGTTTCCCGCGCGCTGGGACGACATCGCGCGCGTGCTGGACGTGGCCACCGAACAGCTGGGCCGCTCCTGGGGCGTGGTGAGCCACCTCAACAGCGTGGCCGACACGCCCGAGCTGCGCGCGGCCTACAACGAGGCGCTGCCGCGTGTGACCGAGTTCTGGACACGCCTGGGCGCCGACGAGCGGCTCTACGCCAAGTACAAGGCCATCGACCCGGCCGGGCTCAACACCGAACAGCGCCAGGCGCTCAAGAACGCAGTGCGCAACTTCGTGCTGTCGGGCGCCGAGCTGCAAGGCGCTGCCAAGGAGCGCTTTGCGCAGATCCAGGAGCGCCAGGCCGAGCTGCAGCAGAAGTTCAGCGAAAACGCGCTCGATGCGACCGACGCATACGCCTACTACGCCCGTGCCGACGAGCTCGACGGCGTACCCTCCGACGTCCAGCAGACCGCGCAGGCCGCCGCGCGCGCCGAGGGCAAGGACGGCTTCAAGCTCACGCTCAAGATGCCTTGCTATCTGCCGGTGATGCAGTTTGCCCGCAGCAGCGCGCTGCGCGAGACGCTGTACCGCGCCTACGTCACGCGCGCCTCCGACCAGGCCGCGGGCGAGGCCGTGAAATACGACAACACGGCCCTGATCCAGGAAATTTTGGCGCTGCGCCAGGAAGAGGCGCACCTGCTGGGCTACGCCAATTTCGGCGAGGTGTCCGTCGTGCCCAAGATGGCCGAGTCGGCCGACGAGGTGATCGCCTTCCTGCGCGACCTGGCGCACCGCGCCCGGCCCTACGCCGAAAAGGACGTGGCCGACCTGCGCGCCTTTGCCGCGGAGAGCCTGGGCCTGGGCGACCCGCAGGCCTGGGACTGGCCCTACGTTGCCGAGAAGCTCAAGGAAGCGCGTTACGCCTTCAGCGAGCAGGAGGTCAAACAGTACTTCACCGCCCCCAAGGTGCTGGCGGGGCTGTTCAAGATCGTCGAGACACTGTTCGAGGTGGCCATTCGCCCGGATGACGCGGCGGTCTGGAATCCCGCCGTGGCGTTCTACCGCATTGAGCGGGCCGGGCAGCTGGTGGGCCAGTTCTACCTCGACCAGCCTGCACGCACCGGCAAACGCGGCGGCGCGTGGATGGACGACATGCGCACGCGCTGGCTGCGACCCGACACCGGCGAGCTGCAGACGCCGGTCGCGCACCTGGTCTGCAACTTTGCCGGC
Source organism: Acidovorax sp. SRB_24 (assembly GCF_012931925.1). NCBI lineage: Bacteria > Pseudomonadati > Pseudomonadota > Betaproteobacteria > Burkholderiales > Comamonadaceae > Acidovorax > Acidovorax sp. SRB_24. Next base: position 5,902 of record NZ_MWOM01000063.1, on the reverse strand, counting down.
GGCGTCGATGGCAAGCCGGCGCTGCTCACGCACGACGACGTCATCACCCTGTTCCATGAGTTCGGCCACGGGCTGCACCACATGCTCACGCAAGTGAACGAGCGCGACGTGTCGGGCATTGGCGGCGTCGAATGGGACGCGGTTGAACTGCCCAGCCAGTTCATGGAAAATTTCTGCTGGGAATGGGACGTGCTCAAGCACATGAGCGCGCACGTGGACACGGGCGAGCCGCTGCCGCGCACCCTGTTCGACAAGATGATGGCGGCCAAGAACTTCCAGAGCGGCATGGGCACGCTGCGCCAGATCGAATTCGCGCTGTTCGACATGCTGCTGCACACTTCGCACGATCCGGCGCACGACTTCATGCCGCTGCTGGCGCAGGTGCGCCAGGAGGTGTCCGTGCTGCAGCCCCCGGCCTTCAGCCGCACAGCGCACACCTTCAGCCACATTTTTGCGGGCGGTTATGCGGCCGGCTACTACAGCTACAAATGGGCCGAGGTGCTGAGCGCCGATGCCTATGCCGCGTTCGAGGAAACCGTCGGCCCCGACGGATCGCCCTGCCAGGAGACGGGGCGGCGCTACCGCCAGGCCATCCTGGAGGCCGGCGGCAGCCGCCCGGCCATGGAATCGTTCAAGGCCTTCCGCGGCCGCGAGCCCAACCTGGAGGCGCTGTTGCGCCACCAGGGCATGGCCTGAGCACGCCTTGCACCTTCACCCACTGCGCTGAACGTTCTGGAGATTGAGCATGCCCCTGCCCCGCCCCTTCCTTGCCCTGGCCACCCTGCTGTGCACTCTGGCCTGGGCCGGCCCGGGACAGGCCCAGCCGGTCTACCGCATCGTCGGGCCGGACGGCAAGGTGACCTTTTCCGACCGCGCGCCGGGCAACGACGCGGAGCCCGCCCGGGCCGGGCGGGCCGGCGCCGCACCAGAGGCCGGTCAGGCCACTGCCCTGCCCTACGAGCTGCGCCAGATCGCCACGCGCTTTCCGGTCACGCTGTACACGGGCGCCGACTGCACGCCGTGCGCCAGCGCGCGCAATCTGCTAGTCCAGCGCGGCGTGCCCTTCACCGAGCGCACCGTGGCCAGCAACGAAGACATCGACGCCCTGCAGCGCCTCAGTGGCGGCTCCAGCCTGCCCTTTGGCACCATCGGGGGCCAGCAGCTGACGGGTTTTTCGGACAGTGAATGGACGCAGTACCTGGATGCGGCCGGCTACCCCAAGCAGTCGCAGCTGCCCCCCCAGTACCGCCGAGCCGCGCCCACCCCTCTGGTGGCCATCCAACGCACGCCATCCCCTGCTCCCGCAACGGCGGCAGCCCCTGGCAATGCGCCGCCTGCCGTCCGCCAGGAACCGGCAGTGCCGCGCGGGCCGACGCCGCCCAACCCTGCGGGCATCCGCTTCTGAGGCACCGGCGCTCCACGCTACGTCCCCAAGCCGGCAATTCTCGCCGCGCAAACGCTCAATAGGCCAGCGTTTGCACCCCGTGCGCCGTGCCCAAAAGGCACACCGACGCCTTCTGGTGCGCAAAGATTCCTACGCAAACCACGCCGGGCCACTGGTTCACCTCGGACTCCAAGGCCAGGGGATCGGTGATCGACAGCCCTGTCACGTCCAGGATGTGCTGGCCGTTGTCGGTCACCAGCGGCGCCCCGTCCTTCAGGCGCAATGTGGCATGGCCGCCGAGCGCGGCAAACCGGCGGGCGATGTGCCGAGCCGCCATTGGAATGACCTCCACCGGCAGGGGAAACTTTCCAAGCACGGCAACGCGCTTGGACTCGTCCGCGATGCAAACAAAGCGCTGGGCGAGCGCGGCCACGATTTTTTCGCGCGTCAGCGCCGCGCCGCCGCCCTTGACCATGAAGCCGTGGTCATCGATCTCGTCGGCACCATCGACGTACACCGCCAGTTGCTCCACTTCGTTGGCATCCACCACGTCGATTCCCAGGGCGCGCAGGCGATCGGTGCTGGCGACCGAACTGGAAACGGCTGCGCGGACCTGGTCCTTGATGCCAGCCAGTGCGTCGATGAACTTGTTGACTGTGGAGCCGGTGCCGACGCCCACGATGTCGCCGGGCACGATATAGCGCAAGGCAGCCTGGCCGACTTGGGCCTTGAGTTCGTCTTGGGTCAGGGGGGAGGAGGTCGTCATGGGCGAGAATAAGAAGGTTAGCCCTGAATTATCCCCATGTCCCTGATTCCCTACGCCCTCACCCGCCCGTTTTTGTTTGGCATGGATGCCGAAGCGGCCCACGATCTCACCATGGACATGCTGGCCCGCGGTCAGGGCACGCCCCTGCAGTGGGCCTGGTGCCATGACACCGTGGACGACCCCGTCGAACTGGCGGGCCTGACATTTCCCAACCGCGTCGGCATGGCCGCCGGGCTGGACAAGAACGCACGCTGCATTGACGCACTCAGCGCCATGGGATTCGGTTTTGTCGAGGTCGGTACCGTGACGCCCCAGCCACAGCCCGGCAATCCCAAGCCGCGCATGTTCCGCCTGCCCGAGGCACGGGCGCTGGTCAATCGGCTGGGCTTCAACAACGATGGGCTCGAAGCGTTCGTGCACAACGTCCAGCGCGCCCGATTTCGCTCGCAACAACGGGCCCACCCCATGCTGCTGGGTCTGAATATCGGCAAGAACGCCAGCACGCCGATGGAAGAAGCCAGGAACGACTACCTGAGTTGCCTGGACGGTGTCTACCCGCACGCCGACTATGTGACCGTCAACATCAGTTCGCCCAACACGCAGAACCTGCGCACGCTGCAAAGCGACGCCGCCCTCGACGCGCTGCTGGGCGCGATTGCCGAGCGGCGCGAAGTGCTGGCACGCCAGCATGCGGGCACCGGCGGCAAGGAAAAGCGCGTGCCCATCTTTGTGAAGATCGCCCCGGACCTCGAGGAGGCCCAGGTCGCCGTCATTGCCAGCGCGCTCGAGCGCCACGGCATGGACGGCGTCATCGCCACCAACACCACCATACGCCGCGACGCCGTGCAAGGCCTGTGCCATGCGCAAGAGGCGGGAGGACTGAGCGGCGCCCCGGTCCTGGAGGCCAGCAACCAGGTCATACGCCAGCTGCGCGCGGCCCTGGGCAGCCGCTACCCCATCATCGGTGTGGGCGGCATCATGAGCGCGGAAGATGCCGTGGCCAAGGTGCGGGCGGGCGCAGACGTGGTGCAGATTTATACGGGGTTGATCTACGAAGGCCCTGCACTCCCCAGCCGCGTCGCACGCGCTCTCAAGACCATGGCCTGACGTCCGCCCGGGCCTGCGGACTGCCGCGCAACGCGGTTTGCCTTCGATCCGCGGCGCTCCTGAAGCACTTTTTTCCTGCCTTCCAGGCTAGCGCAAGCGCGTTAGCAACGGCAGCACGACACCGGCCCATGCCACGAGCCGCTTGGGTCCGAGCACCAAGGCCAGACCGGCCAAGGCGGCCAGTGCGGCCGGATGCTGCTTGGCAAACACCGCAACGCGCAAAGGCAAAGGCGCATCCGCGCCCAGCCCTCCCTCGGCCTTGCGCATCGCCAAGAACTGCTCGCGCCGCGCACGCCGTGCGCGCAGGCGTTCGCGTTGCGCGGCCATGCGCTCGATGATGCGTTGCTGCGCGGGCGTGGGAACAGGCAGATTCTTGTCAGAGAAAGATTCAGACTTGCTCACAGCTGCTCCTTGATGTCGTGCCAATCCTGGGCCAGTTCGCGGCGCGTGAGCGCAAACGCGCCCCCGGCCGCGTGCACCGTGGCCCACAGCGCCACCAGCGCACCAAGCCACAGCGCAAGCCACACGCCCGCGACGCTCCATGTCGCCACGGTGCGGTGCGGTGTGTCCCAGAACTGAACCACGAGCGCGAGCGACAGCAGCACCAAGGCCACCACCGTCAAGCCTGCGATCGCCAGCGCCAGCAGCACGGTGTTGCGCAGTCGGCGCTTGTGTTCTCGCCACTCCAACTGCGCCAGCTCCAGGCGGTCTTCTGCAGCCAGGGCGCCCTCCATGACAGCGGCACGCCAGCGTGCGACCATGGCCTCCAGACCAAGCAGGGAAATCCAGTTCATGCACGTCCTCCTGTCAGAGACCGGGCGGCCTGCGCAGCCGCCCACACAAGTTCAACGGCGCGACAGCAGGAAGCCGACCAGCGCGCCAACGGCGAGAGCGGCCCCGGCCACGCGCCACGGCTCGTCGTGTGCATAGCGGTCTGCCGCACGGGCGGCCTCCTTGGCTTGGCGCGCGGCCTCTTGCGCAGCTTCCACCGCGGCATCGCGCACGTTGTGCATGCCATCGTCCATGCGCTGGCGCAGGAGCTTGATCTGGGGGATGCTGTCGAGATCTCGGCTGGACAGCAACCCACGCAAATCGGAAACCAGTTTCTCAAGTTCGCTTTGGGTGGAAGAAATGGTGTCGGAAGCAGAGGTCGTCATATCAGCCTTTCGTTGTGTGAAAAACAGGAATCGATAGCGCGCAGCCTCGTGGCGGTGCTGCAGAACCCATCTTAGCGAGCTGTTCGGGCGCCAGGTACCCAAAGAGCGCATGGCGGTGCTTTTTGAGCCCCTGTCCGACAAATTCACGGCATCTTCGCTACCTGCTCCGCGATGGCCAGCGCGCTGGTCAGGCCTGGCGACTCGATGCCAAACAGGTTGACGAGCCCGCGCACGCCATGGTCGCGCTCCCCCTGGATCACGAAATCGGCGGCCGGTGCACCAGGGCCACTGAGCTTGGGCCGCATGCCGGCATAGCCCGGCACCAAGCTGCCTGCGCGCAGGCCGGGCCAGTACCGGCGCACTTCGCTGTAGAAGGCATCGCCCCGGGCCGGGTCCACGGTCAGGTCGTCGGGCGCCTCGACCCACTGCACATCGGGGCCGAACTTGGCCTGGCCGCCCAAGTCCAGCGTCAGGTGCACGCCCAGGCCAGCGGCTTCGGGCACCGGGTAAACAAGGCGGCTGAAAGGCGCCGTGCCGCTGAGGGTGAAGTAGCTGCCCTTGGCGTAATAGGGCGTGGGGACATGCCGTGGATCCAGCCCCTCGAAGCGCCGCGCCAGCAGCGGCGCCGCCAACCCGGTGGCATTGACAACGGTGCGTGCCTGCAGCTGCGTGCCATCCTCCGCTATCAACAAAATAGCATCTTGCGCGCACCGGGCATGGGCCAGAGGTGAATTCAATGCCACAAGCCCGCCCGCATGCTCCAGGTCGGCCTGCAGCGCCAGCATCAGGGCGTGGCTGTCGACGATGCCGGTGCTGGGCGAATGCAGCGCCGCCACGCACTCCAGGGCAGGCTCCAGCGCCCGCGCGGCATCGCGGTCGAGCCATTGCAAATCCACCACACCATTGGCGGCCGCGCGCGCGACGATGCCGTGCAGCTGCGCCAGCTGCTCGGCGCGGGTGGCCACGATCAGCTTGCCGCAGCGGCGGTAAGGAATGCCGCGCGCAGCGCAGTAGCCGTACAGCATCTCGCGGCCCTGCACGCACAGGCGCGACTTGAGCGACCCCTCGGGATAGTAGATGCCCGCATGGATGACCTCGCTGTTGCGCGAACTGGTGCCTGTGCCGATGGCCGGCGCGGCCTCCAGCACGATGACCTCGCGGCCACGCAGCGCCAGGGCGCGCGCAACCGCCAGGCCCACCACCCCTGCGCCGATGACGGCGCAATCCACGGAATCTGTCATTAGTAAGCTCCTGCAAGAGACCAGGGCGCCGGCCCTGGTGCGCCCGCACCGCGCAAGGTGCGGGTCGTCGCCGCCGTCCCGCAGTGCATTGTCTGTACCAATGCACGGCACCCCACGGACCCGACGTGCAAAAGGCAAAAAAAAAGACCAGCCACTGATGGCCGGTCTTTCGTTTTTGGTGGGCGATACATGGATCGAACATGTGACCCCTGCCGTGTGAAGGCAGTGCTCTACCGCTGAGCTAATC
>NZ_MWOM01000115.1:0-5631 GCF_012931925.1 Acidovorax sp. SRB_24 | reverse complement strand
CAGAAAGCCCACCATCCACACCGGGTGCGCGATCTCGTACGGCACGAACACCCGCGCCGTCGCCAGGATCAGCACACCGACCATCAGCGACTTGGTGGCGGCCGCGCCGACGTAGCCCAGCAGCACCTCGACCCAGTTGACCGGCGCGCTCAGCAGCTCGTAGATGGTGCCCGACCACTTGGGCATGTAGATGCCGAAGGACGAGTTGGAAATGCTCTCGGAGAGCAGCGACAGCATCAAGAGGCCCGGGATGATGTAGGCGCCGTAGTCCACGCCGCCAATGTCGCCCATGCGCGAGCCGATCGCCGAACCGAAGACGATGAAGTACAGCGAGGTCGAGAGCACCGGCGCAATCAGGCTTTGCGCCCAGGTGCGGAAGGCGCGGTGCATCTCGAAGCGGTAGATGGCGCGCACGCCGTGCAGGTTGAAACCCATCATTGGGGTGCTTTCTGTTCGTGCACGAGGCTGACGAAGATGTCTTCGAGCGAGCTTTCGCGCGAATGCAGGTCCTTGAAATCGATGCCGTGCTCGCCGAGCGCGCGCAGCAGCGCGGCGATGCCGGTGTCGTCCTGTTGGGTGTCGAAGCGGTAGGTCAGCGCCTGGCCGTCGTCAGACAGCTCCAGCGGCCAGCGCGCCAGCGCGTCGGGCACGCGCGCCATGGGGTGCTGCAGCGTGAGCGTGAGCTGCTTCTTGCCGAGCTTGCGCATCAGCACCTGCTTGTCTTCGACCACGATCAGTTCGCCCTGGCGGATCACGCCGATGCGGTCGGCCATGTCCTCGGCTTCCTCGATGTAGTGCGTGGTCAGGATGATGGTAGTGCCGGCGTCGCGCAGCGCGCGCACCAGGCGCCACATGTCGTGGCGCAGCTCCACGTCGACACCGGCACTGGGCTCGTCGAGGAACAGGATTTTCGGCTCGTGCGACAGCGCCTTGGCGATCAGCACGCGGCGCTTCATGCCGCCCGAGAGCGCGAGGATCTTGGTGTCCTTCTTGTCCCAGAGCGAGAGGTCCTTGAGGATCTTCTCGATCAGCGCCGGGTGGGGCGGCTTGCCGAACAGCCCGCGGCTGAAGCTCACGGTGGCCCACACGGTTTCGAACGAGTCGGTGTGCAGTTCCTGGGGCACGAGGCCGATGGCCGCGCGCGCGGCGCGGTAGTCGCGCACGGTGTCGTGGCCGTCGGCCGTGATGCTGCCTGCGGTGGCATTGCTCATGCCGCAGATCACGCTGATCAGCGTGGTCTTGCCGGCGCCGTTGGGCCCGAGCAGGGCGAAGATCTCGCCGCGGCGGATGTCCAGGTCGATGTTCTTCAGCGCCTGGAAGCCGCCGGCATAGGTTTTGCTGACGCCGCGCACGCGCACGATGGCGTCGGCGGCAGCGGCGGGCGTGGGAGGAGGGGAAGCAGGCATGGGTGGATGGGGGGCAAAGACAACAAGAGACCTGCGGCCCGCGCAGTGCCAAGGCAGCGCGTGGCGCAGGCCGGGCAAAGCCACGCGGCCGCGGCAGATTGTGGCCCGAATGGCGCCGGCGCGCCGACGCTAGCGTGGCAGCAGCGCCAGCGCGTCGGCACGCCAGTGGTCGAGCGCGGCGTAAAACCCTTCCCACACGCATCCATTGCAGCCGCGCCCGCAGTAGGCCGGTTCGCGCGGCGGCGGGCGCAGGGCGTTGTCCAGGTCGGTGCCGCTGCGCTGCGCCTGGCCGTGCAGGTGCGCGATGAGCGCACGCGCGGTGGCCAGATCGGCCAGCGGCAGGCTGGCCGGGTCGTGGCGCACGAAGCGGCGCTGGCGGCGGCCGCCGAAGTCGCCGGTTTCGCTGAACATGGCGGCGGGCCGCACCCACAGCGCGCCGCCTTCAAGTCCCTCGCCGTAGAGCGCGCGGTACAGCGCCATGCCCTGCAGGGTTTCGCTGCAGCGCGCGCCGCCCAGCACCTCGTACCAGCCGCCCTTGTAGTGGCGGTACAGGCCCGGTGGCGGGGCGTCCAGCGGGGGCAGGTCGGTGGTGTCGGTCATGGGCAGGTGTCTGAAAGAGCGGGCTGCATGTCAGCGGCTGCGCGCGGCCGCCACCTCGCGGCCCAGCTCGATCACCGCCATCGCGTAGTAGCTCGACCAGTTGTAGCGCGTGATGGCGTAGAAGTTCTCGGTGCCGGCCACATAGCTCGGCGCGTCGTCGCCGTTTTGAAGCTCGACCAGCGCCAGCGCCCCCGCGTGCTGCGCGCCCGCGCCCTGCACGATGGCGCCCTTGGCGGCCATGCTGGTGGCGCTGAAGGTGGGCAGGATGTCGGGCGCCAGCAGCGCGTCCATGTCCACGCGCGCCGTGTCGAATTCGACCGGGTAGTAGGGTGCCATGCCCGGCGTCCAGCCGTGCGCGATGAAGTAGTTGGCGACCGAGCCGATGGCGTCTGCGGGGCTGCCAAACAGGTCGATGCGCCCGTCGCCGTCGAAGTCCACCGCGTAGCGCACCCAGCTCGATGGCATGAACTGCGGCAGGCCCATGGCGCCGGCGTAGCTGCCGCGCGGATCGAAGGGGTCGACGTTGGTGCGGTGCGTGAGGCTCAGGAACTGTTCGAGCTCGCGGCGGAAGAACTCGGTGCGCTCGGGCGCGCGCGGGTGCGCGCCCGGAAAGTCGAAGGCCAGCGTGGCCAGCGCGTCCATCACGCGGAAGCTGCCCATGTTCTGGCCGTAGATCGTTTCGACCCCGATGATGCCGACGATGATGTCGGCCGGCACGCCATACTCGCGCTCGGCGCGCTCCAGCGCTGCGCGGTTTTGCTGCCAGAACGCCACGCCCGCGCGGATGCGCACCGGGTCGATGAAGCGGCTGCGGTAGGCGCGCCAGTTCTTGGCCGTGCCCTGGGCGGGCGGCAGCATGAGGCGCGGCACCTGCGGCAAAAGGCGCGCCTGGCCAATGGCCTGGCGCACCCATTCGCGGTCGAGGTCGCGGCGCTCGGCCAGGTCGTCGGCAAACGCCATGGCGTCGGCACGGCTGGCGTAGGGCGTGCTGCCTTCGGCGGCGCGGGCCGTGGCGGGTTTGCCTACCGATTTTTTTTGGTGTTTTTGGGCTGTAGCGCCCGTGCATAAAGCGCTGGCAGCTATGAAAACAAGAGTGGTTTGGAGGATTTTCTTCAACATGGTCATGGGCATCATGGGGTGCGGGCGGTGGGCCAGCGCAGGCGGCGCAGTTCGCGCTGCAGGATTTTGAGCTGCGCCGGCGCCGTGCGGGCGTCGGCATAGCGGCATTGTTCCAAGCGCAGCAGCCATGCGCCGGCGGCGCTGGCGGCGGGGCCGAAGCGGGCCTCGGCCTGCGCGGCCATGGCGCGCGGCGGCATGCTGACCGGCAGCGGTAGCCCGGCGCGGGCCAGGCGCCGGCGCGCGTGCGCGAGCAGGCGCAGCCAGGGGTCGTGCTGGCTGCGCTCCCACAGCGCCCCGAGCGCGCCGGCCAGCGCCACGGCGCCGACCAGGCCCGCGAGCACGCGCGCCAGGTCCTGCCAGCTGGGCGCGCCGAACCCGAGCGCTCTGAGCAGGTCGAGCTGGCGGCTTTGCGTGTAGTTCAGCACCCACTGGTTCCAGCCGGTGTTCACGGCCTCCCAGGTGGCGCGCAGGCGCTGCGCTATGCCGGGGGTGAGCACGCTGCCCATGGCGTCGCCGAGGACGCCGCGCGGCGCCGGCAGGCGCCGGAACTGGCCCACGCGGTCCGGCGCCACGGCGCCCGTCGGGTCCACGCGCACCCAGCCGCGGCCTTCCACCCACACCTCGGCCCAGGCGTGGGCATCGCTTTGGCGCACGGTCCAGTAGCCGTCGACCGGATTGCGCTCGCCGCCTTGGTAGCCGGTGACGATGCGTGCGGGCACGTCGGCGGCGCGCATCAGCACCACGAAGGCCGAGGCGATGTGCTCGCAGAAGCCCTGCTTGCGGTCGAACCAGAATTCGTCGGCGGTGTGCTCGCCGTAGACGCCGGGCTCGAGCGTGTACTGGTAGCCGCCGGTGCGCAGGCGCGTGAGCGCGGCATCCACCAGCGCGGGCGTGCCGCCGCGGGCCACGGCCGGGTCGGCGCGCAGTTGCTGCGCCAGCGCCAGGGTGCGCGGGTTGAAGCCCGCGGGCAGCTCGACCAGTGCGCGCAATTGCGGCGTGGCGCGCGTCGGGCCATGGCGGAACTGCGGGTAGCTGGTGGCGCTGTAGCGCAGCACGTCGGTGACCGGGCGCGTGGCCAGCCACTGCAGGTCGGGGGCCATGACGGCGCCCATGCCGGCGATGTCGGGGCGCTCGGGCGCCGCGTCGAGCACCATGAGCCAGGGGCGCTGGTGCGGCTCGAGCGTGACGGTGTAGCGCAGTGGCGCGCCGCGCACCTGCAGGCGCGCGGGCATGCCGGCGGCGTCCTGCCCGGCCGCGCCGCCGCGCCCGGCCGGTGCCTGCCATTGGCGGCCGTCAAAGCGCGAGAGCACCGGGCCGCGGAAGTACAGCTGCGACGCCGGCGGCGCCGCGTTGTCTGCCGTGTCGAACAGCACGCGCAGGGCCACGCTGTCGTCGAGCGCCAGTGTGGCGATGCTGCCGACCTCCATCTGGCCCGACAGGCCGCTGCGCCCGGTCAGCGCGTCGCTGGGCAGGCCCCACAGCGGCGCCATGCGCGGAAATAGCAGGAACAGCGCCAGCATGATGGGCGTGCCCAGCAGCGCCATGGTGCCGGCCGTGCGCAGCGCCAGCGCCAAGGGTGGGCGGCCCACCGGCATGTGGGCATTGACCAGCGCCGTGAGCAGTCCCAGCAGGGCGATGAGCATGGCGGCCGCGGTGGCGAGCGATTGCGAATAGAAGAAGTTGCTGAGCACCGTGAAGAAGCCCAGGAAGAAGATCACCAGCGCATCGCGCCGCGCGCGCGCCTCCAGCGTCTTGAGGCCCAGCAGCACGACGATCAGCGTGGTGCCCGCGTCGCGCCCGAGCAGGGTGCGGTGCGTGAGCAGCGTGGCGCCCACGGCCAGCGCCACCACGGGCAGCACGGCCCAGCGCCCGGGCAGGGGGCGGCCCTGCCAGGCCAGTGCGCCGCGCCACAGCAGCAGCAGGGCGGCCAGCGCGCCGGCCCACGCCGGCAGGTGCAGGGCCTGCGGTGCGATCACCCACGCGATCACCACCAGCAGGAACAGCGTGTCGCGCGCGTCGCGCGGCAGCGCAGCGAGGGTCCGGCGCAGGCTCATGGCAGGCGGGCGGGGGGCTGCGGCAGGGGCGCAATGTTGCTATTCAATGAATAGCTTCTCGCGCTTGCCGGTATTGGGCTGTAGGCCATTTTCATATCAAACCGCTGCTTCAGAAGAGCGCCAGCGCCTCCAGGCAGCGCCGCTGCTGGGCTGCGCCGCTGCCCTGCGGGATCTCGGTACCGGGCAGGCGCAGGCCATAGTCCAGGCCCAGGCGCTCGGCCAGCAGCACCCAGGCGGCCAGGCGCGACAGGCGCGCTTCGGGATCGGGCAGGCCGGTGCGCTCGGGTGTGAACCACAGCTCGTGGCGCTGCAGGTGTTCGGCGTCGCGGCTGACCAGGGCATCGGTGCCGGCGGCCAGCGCCTGCGCGGCCTTCTTCCAGACCACGCGCTGAAGCGGGTCGCCGCGGCGGTAGGCGCGCACGCCCTCGAATTCGCCCGCGCCCTGGCTGGAG
>NZ_MWOM01000045.1:0-34255 GCF_012931925.1 Acidovorax sp. SRB_24 | reverse complement strand
TGGCTGCGCAGCAGCGAAGAGGGCGTTGTCAACCTCGACAAACTCACGTACGCGGGCAACCTGCACAACCTGGCCAGCGTGCAGGGCGATGCGCGCCATGTGTTCGTGCAGGGGGACATCGGCGACAGTGCGCTGGTGCAGCGCCTGCTGGCCGAGCACCAGCCACGCGCTGTGCTCAACTTCGCCGCCGAATCGCATGTGGACCGCTCCATCCACGGTCCCGAAGACTTCATCCAGACCAACGTGGTTGGAACTTTCAGGCTTTTGGAGGCTGTAAGGCACTACTGGCAAGCGCTGCCAGCTATTGAAAAGGAAGCATTCCGGTTTCTGCACGTGAGCACCGACGAGGTCTACGGCACGCTGGCGCCCGATGCCCCGGCCTTCACCGAAGAGCACACCTGCGAGCCCAACAGCCCGTATTCCGCAAGCAAGGCGGCGAGCGACCACCTGGTGCGCGCCTGGCACCACACCTACGGCCTGCCGGTGCTGACCACCAACTGCAGCAACAACTACGGGCCCTACCACTTCCCCGAAAAGCTCATCCCCCTGATGATCGTCAATGCCCTGGCCGGCAAGAGCCTGCCCATCTACGGCGACGGCAGGCAGGTGCGCGACTGGCTGTACGTCACCGACCACTGCAGCGCGATCCGCCGTGTGCTCGAAGCCGGGCGCCTGGGCGAGACCTACAACGTTGGCGGCTGGAACGAAAAGCCCAACATCGACATCGTCAACACCGTGTGTGGCCTGCTCGACGAACTGCGCCCGCGCGCCGACGGCCAGAGCTACCGCGCGCAGATCGCCTACGTCAAGGACCGCCCCGGGCACGACCGCCGCTACGCCATCGACGCGCGCAAGATCGAACGCGAACTGGCCTGGAAGCCCGCGGAAACCTTCGACACCGGCATCCGCAAGACCGTGCAGTGGTACCTGGAGCACGCCGACTGGGTCGCCAACGTTCAGACCGGCGCCTACCGCGACTGGGTGCAGACCCAATACCAGTCCCAGGCCGAATCCCCCAGCACATGAACATCCTTCTTTTTGGCAAGGGTGGGCAGGTCGGCTGGGAACTGCAACGCAGCCTCGCCGTGCTGGGCAAGGTCACGGCGCTGGGCCGTGACAGCACCGGGCACTGCGCTGACTTCAGCCACTCCGAGGGCATCGCCGAGACGGTGCGCGCCCTGCGCCCCGACGTGATCGTCAATGCTGCCGCACACACGGCGGTGGACAAGGCCGAGAGCGAGCCCGAACTGGCCCGTCTGCTCAATGCCACCACGCCCGGCGTGCTGGCCGAAGAGGCCGCCCGGTTGGGCGCCTGGCTCGTGCACTACAGCACCGACTACGTGTTCGATGGCAGCGGCAGCCGCCCGTGGGTCGAAACGGATGCCCCCGCACCGCTGTCGGTGTATGGCCGCACCAAGCTCGAAGGCGAGCGGCTGATCCAGCAATCGGGGTGCAAGCACCTGATCCTGCGCACCAGCTGGGTCTATGCCGCGCGCGGTGGCAACTTCGCCAAGACCATGCTGCGCCTGGCGCAGGAGCGCGAGCGCCTCACCGTGATCGACGACCAGTGGGGCGCCCCAACGGGCGCGGACCTCATCGCCGACGTGACCGCGCATGCCCTGCGCCACCTAATGCAGCGCCCGCAGGATGCCGGCCTGTACCACTTGGTGGCCGCTGGCGAAACCACTTGGAATTCCTACGCAAAATACGTGATTGAGCAGGCCCAGCAAGCGCAGGCCGCTATCAAAATAAAAGCCACCGAGGTAGCGCCCGTGCCCACCAGCGCGTTCCCCACACCGGCCGTGCGTCCGCACAACTCGCGCCTCGACACACGCAAGCTGCAAGCCACCTTCGGCCTCACACTGCCGCACTGGCAACAAGGCGTGGCGCGCATGCTCACCGAAATTCTCTGTAGAACACCATGACCGCACCAAACACAGCACGCAAAGGCATCATCCTGGCCGGAGGCTCAGGCACCCGCCTGCACCCGGCCACGCTCGCGATCAGCAAGCAGCTGCTGCCGGTGTACGACAAGCCGATGATTTACTACCCGCTGAGCACCCTGATGCTCGCGGGCATCCGCGACGTCCTCATCATCAGCACGCCGCAGGACACGCCGCGCTTTGAGCAACTGCTGGGCGATGGCAGCCAGTGGGGCATCTGCCTGCAGTACGCGGTGCAGCCCAGCCCTGACGGGCTGGCGCAGGCTTTCATCATTGGCGAGGAGTTCATTGGTGACAGCCCGAGCGCGCTGGTGCTGGGCGACAACCTCTTCTATGGCCACGACATGCACCTGCTGCTGGCCAACGCCATGCAGCGCCAGGGGGGCGCCAGCGTGTTTGCCTACCACGTGCACGATCCCGAACGCTATGGCGTGGCCGAGTTCGACGCCTCGGGTAAGGTGCTCTCGCTGGAAGAAAAACCGGTGGCGCCCAAGTCCAGCTACGCCGTCACGGGGCTGTATTTCTATGACCGCCAAGTGGTCGAGCTGGCTAAGAACCTCCAGCCTTCGCCGCGCGGCGAACTGGAGATTACCGACCTCAACCGCCAGTACCTGGAGCAGGGCCAGCTCAATGTCGAGATCATGGGCCGGGGCTATGCATGGCTGGACACCGGCACGCACGACAGCCTGCTCGAAGCCGGCCAGTTCATCGCCACGCTGGAGCGCCGCCAGGGGCTGAAGATCGCCTGCCCCGAGGAGATTGCGTGGCGCCAGCATTGGATTGACGCCGTGCAACTGGAGCGCCTGGCCAAGCCCATGAGCAAGAACGGCTACGGGCAATACCTGCTGCGCGTTGCCGAAGAGAAAATTTACTGAGACCTGTATGCAAGCCACCCGCCTCGCCATTCCCGACGTCGTGTTGATCGAACCCAAGGTGTTCGGCGACGCGCGCGGATTTTTCTTCGAGAGTTTTAACCAGCGCGCCTTCAACGAGGCCACGGGCACAAACCTCCAGTTCGTGCAGGACAACCACAGCCGTTCCAGCAAAGGTGTGCTGCGCGGCCTGCACTATCAGATCCAGCAACCTCAGGGAAAGCTGGTGCGCGTGGTGCAGGGCGCCGTGTTCGACGTAGCCGTCGATATCCGCAAAAGTTCGCCTACCTTCGGTCAATGGGTGGGGGCGGAATTGAGTGCTAACAACCATCACCAGCTCTGGGTGCCACCGGGCTTTGCGCACGGTTTCGTGGTACTTAGCGAAACGGCGGAGTTTCTATATAAAACCACTGACTACTACGCGCCGGAACATGAGCGCTGCATTGCGTGGAACGATCCTAGTCTGGCAATTGCTTGGCCTGATATGGGAGTTGCGCCGGTGTTATCGGCCAAGGACAGTGCAGGGTGCTCGCTGGCTCAGGCGGACTGCTTCAATTCATGAACCCCCATGCTGAGCCGCCTGCCTCGCTGCAGGGTATGTTTCGCACCTTATGGGCGCATCGTCATTTAATTGCCCGCATGAGCCAGCGCGAGGTGATTGGCCGCTACCGGGGTTCAACCCTGGGACTGATGTGGTCATTTCTGATCCCATTGTTCATGTTGGCGATTTACACCTTTGTGTTTTCTGTGGTGTTCCGCGCCCGCTGGGGCACTGGAGAAGAGTCGCGTACCCACTTTGCCGTGGTTCTTTTTGCCGGTCTCATTGTTCACTCTCTTTTTGCTGAAGTCATCAACCGTGCCCCACAGCTGATATTGGGAAATGTCAACTATGTAAAGAAGGTGGTTTTTCCCCTGGAAATATTGCCAGTAATTCAGTTGGTTGCTGCGTCTTTCCATGGGCTGGTCAGCGTTGTAGTGTTGCTGGTGGCCAAGCTGTTGTTTACCGGTTCAGTACCTGTCACTGCACTGTTTTTCCCGATAGTTATCTTTCCTTTGCTGGTATTGACCTTGGGGTTGGCTTGGGCGTTGGCATCTCTGGGCGTTTTTGCGCGTGATGTGGGTCAGACGATTGGATTGGTTACTTCAGTCATGCTTTTCATGTCGCCTGTGTTTTTTCCAATCCAGTCCTTGCCTGCGCCATTGCAGCCCTGGATGCAGCTCAATCCACTGACTTTTATCATCGAGCAAATGCGCGAGGTGCTGGTATGGGGAAATGGCCCCCAATGGTTCGGACTGTTCTTGTATGGGGTGATTTCCGTCGGTGTGGCATGGCTGGGTTTTGCCTGGTTCCAGAAAACGCGCAAAGGGTTTGCCGATGTCCTCTGATGTGCACGATCCTGCTCCTGTGGCCATTCGAGTCCATGGACTGCACAAATGCTTCCAGATTTATGCCACCCCTGGCCAGCGGCTGCGGCAGTTTGTCTTGCCGCGCCTGCGGCGCTGGCTAGGATTGAACGCGGTCAACTATTACCGTGAATTTTGGGCACTGCGCGATGTTTCATTTGAAATCAATAAAGGACAGACCATAGGCATCATTGGCCGCAACGGCTCCGGAAAATCAACCCTGCTGCAGATAATCTGCGGCACCTTGCACCCCACGCAAGGGGGCATTGAGGTGCAGGGCAGGGTGGCGGCGCTTTTGGAGTTGGGTTCGGGTTTCAATCCTGAATTCACCGGTCGTGAGAATGTATTTTTCAATGCGGGCGTATTAGGCCAAAGCGAAGAGCGCACCCGTGAAAAATTTGCCGATATCGAAAATTTTGCGGATATTGGTGAATTCATGGAGCAGCCTGTCAAAACCTACTCCAGCGGCATGCTCGTGCGTCTGGCGTTTGCCGTGATCGCCCATGTGGATGCCGACATTCTGGTGATCGATGAGGCTCTGGCGGTGGGCGATGCTTTTTTTACCCAAAAATGCATGCGATTTCTGCGTGGCTTCATGCAACATGGCACTGTGCTTTTCGTGAGTCACGATACTGCAGCAGTCAAGAGCTTGTGCGACAGGGTAATCTGGATAGACAAGGGCCAGATCATTGAAAGTGGACAGGCAAAGGAAGTTTGCGATCTGTATTTGCAGGCTTTTTATGAGGCACAGCAGGGCAAGGGCGGCCAGCCTCCACCCAAGGCATTGCCACGCTTAAACACTGCGGCATTACCTCTGCATGACCAGCGGCGGGACTTCATCAACTCCACCCATTTGCGCAACGACATCAAGGTGTTTGAGTTTCGTCCAGACTCCTCTTCCTTCGGTGAACGGGGGGGGACGATTTCCAAAGTACAGCTTCTGGATGTGCAGGGGCGTCCTTTGAGCTGGGTGATCGGCGGCGAATCGGTGCGCTTGAGGGTTGAGGTGGAATGCCATATGCATCTGCGTTCTCCGATCGTTGGTTTCTATGTCAATGATCGGACGGGACAAGCGCTTTTTGGCGATAACACCTGTCTTGTCTATATGGATGACCCGCAGCCTTGCGATCCTGGCGAAAAAGTTTGTGCAACCTTCTCGTTCGAAATGCCCCGTATGCCAGTTGGAGACTACACCATTACCGTGGCGCTTGCCGATGGTACGCAGCAGGAACATATCCAGCATCACTGGATTCATGATGCCCTGCAGTTCAAGTCAGAATCCACCAGCGCGTCTGCCGGTTTGGTTGGTATCCCCATGCGCCATATATCTCTTGACGTTTCGCCGAACAGATCTTGATCGGCCGTTGGACTGGCCAAGTGCCGCACGATAAATACCAATGCCAATGTCACAGAGAATATGAAAAATATCGATTTAGCCCCCATGCTGACTGAGCCCCGGCGTTTGGTACTGCCAAATCCATGGGCAGGGCATATTCCGTTCGCAGCCTGGCTCATCCATCAAATCAGGCCCAGAATATTGGTGGAACTGGGAACCCATACGGGAAATTCGTATTGCGCGTTTTGCCAATCCATCGAAGAGGCCTCGTCCATGACAAAAGCCTTTGCCGTCGATACATGGCAGGGTGACTCCCATGCAGGACGGTACGACGATAGCGTTTATGACCAGCTCCGTGCATACCATGATCCTTTGTATGGCCGCTTCTCGAAACTTCTCAGAAAAACTTTCGATCAGGCGCTGGACGACTTTGCCCCAGGCAGTGTTGACTTGCTGCATATCGATGGCTTGCACACATACGAGGCTGTTCAGCACGATTTTGAAACCTGGCTGCCAAAGTTGTCGGGCCGAGGTGTAGTGCTCTTTCATGACACCTGTGTTTTTCGCGATGATTTTGGTGTGCACCGTCTCTGGCAAGAATTGGTGCAGCGGTATCCTGGATTTAATTTCACCCATTCCAATGGTCTTGGCGTCCTCTTGGTGGGAGTGGACCGGTCACCCGCTTTGTCTGCCATGGCGGAGGGTGTTGACAGTCCTCACTGGAAGCTGATGAGCACGCTTTTTGCTCGATTAGGGGCGGAGTTCGAGCTGCGTTTAACAAATCAGTTCCTTGCGGGGCGATGTGAGCATCTGACGGAGGCCATCGATGCGCGGGATACCAAATCTTTGCAGCTCTATGCCGTGATTGATCGCTCAGACAAGGAGTCTGCCCGGTTGTACGAGGCGCTCAATTCCAAAGATGCGATGGTCAGTGAGTTGTACAAGGCCGTCGCGGAACAGCATGCCACGCATGAGCGGGATGCCGCGTTGGAACGGCACAACTACGACCAGATCATTGCGTCGCTGAGTGCGGAACTGCAAGATATGTTGGAGTCCAAATCTTGGCAGATTACGCGGCCGTTGCGTGGCGTGCGCCGTGTCACAGATCGCTGGATTGTGGCAGCGAGGAGTTCGCTTCCCAAGCGTGCATTGGATATGCTGCGCCATCAACTGCGCAGACATGGTGTGGTAGGTGTGCTGCGGCGCGTTCCGTACTATCTGCGCGAAATGCGTGCTCGGCCTGGCCTGTTGTCGAGGGGGGGCGTCATTGCCCATGCTCCCGAGTTTCTTTCCGCTGCCGATATGAGGCGCGAACTGCGTCTGCACCCTGAATTGCTGAAGACCCCTCCCCTGCATCCGCAGGCTGCGGTCTCCGTTGTCGTTCCCACGTTGAATGCTGGACAGGAATTCGGGTGGCTTCTACAGAAACTGTTTTCTCAGAAAGGCATTGGGCGCATCGAAGTGGTGGTGGTGGACTCCGGGTCTCAAGATGGGACGGTGCAGGTTGCCAAGAAGGCCGGTTGTGTGGTGCTGGAAATACTTCCGTCGGAGTTTTCGCACAGCTATGCCCGCAATCGAGGGGCCGATGCTGCGACCGGGGATTACTTGCTTTTTATGGTTCAGGATGCCTACCCCATAGGCGATTACTGGATGGCCGGAATGCTGCAGTTCCTCCAAGACCATGTGTCCGACAAGGTGGTCGCCGCCTCATGCGCAGAGTACAGCCGCAGCGATAGCGACGTGATGTACGACTCGATGATCCACACGCACTACCAGTTCCTGGGCTGTCTCCACTATGACCGGATCGGCGAGTTGCGGGAGCAGGGTCATGCCTCGTTGCGGTCTCAGGGGCAGTTGAGTGACGTATCTTGCATGATAGGGCGAGAGATTTTCCAGCGCTATCGCTATCGCGGGGACTACGCGGAAGACTTGGATCTGGGCATTCGTCTTATTCAAGAAGGCTATCGCGTTGCCATGCTGGCCTCGGTGAAGGTGATCCATTCGCACAATCGTCCTGCTTACTACTACCTTAAACGGTCGTTTGTGGATGTCGTTTTTCTTGTAGAGCTTTTTCCCGACTTTGACTATGGCCATATTGATTCGCAAAGCGGGCTTTTCGTTGGCATCCTGTCCATCGCAGCGCACCTGTCCCGGTGGATGGATTCGCCCATGCCATCAGATGGTCAAGACGCCCCCACCATGCTGAAGCGCCTGAGCTGCGAGTGGCGCAGCCGTTTTGCGCGCATCGATACCCGGGGCTTATTGCACCTTGGTGATGTACGACTAGATGCGTGGCTACAGCAATTTCGTCAGCAGCAAGCGAGTGTGCTGGGGCGGAAACTTGCCGAGCCAGAGGCCAAGGAGGCGCAACGATTCCTGGATGCATTTTTGGGCCGTTTGGATCATTTCGCACACTTCGTTCAGCAGGCCTATGGTCCGTCCTCGGAAGGGCTGGCGAAAGAGTTGCGCCAAGCCATTGTCAAGATTTTTGGCTCGGCTGCTGGCTCCGCGCTCGCATTCATGTACTTGGATGTGAGTGCCCAGCATTGCAACGGCGATATTACCGCTGCCCGATCCATCTACTTTGATCTGAAAGCGGGCATCTAATGCGCATCGTTTTTGTTCTTCATCAGTTCTATCCGGAGTTTTCGGGTGGCACAGAACGCGTAGTACTCAATCTTGCGCGCTGTGCTCAACGGGCGGGCCACTACGTGCATGTTTTGGCATGCACTATGCGTACGCCAGTTCCCCGCAAGGGCAAGGCCAAAGGGAAGTTGAGCGACGCATTCCACGATATCTATCAAGGGATTCCGGTGACGCTAATCCCGCGGTCCCTGTTGCCCGCTTCTGGTGATTTGGGGTTTGATGTGGCCCCAGCCATGGTGGAACAGGTGCGTGACTGGATGCGTGCCGAGCGCTTTGAGTTCGTGCATGCCTTTCATTCGATGCGCATGTCCTCGGCATTGTTAGCCGCTCAGCAGTGCGGCCTGCCGTATATGGTAACGCTGACGGATTTCTTTGTGGGCTGCTACCGCATCAACGCGATCAATGTCCAAGGCGAACCCTGCGTGGGTCCCGATGGGGGACGCACATGCGGACGTGATTGTCTTGTGCCACCTTGGTCGGAGCCGACGCTGCTTCAGCGCCATCAATTGGCCCGGGCATTGTTACAGGGGGCTGCGGAGCGCATCGTGCCTTCAGATTATGTTGCTGGGTTCTTTCGCGCCGCTTTTCCCGATCTCCATTGGAGGGTGATCCCGCACGGTATCGATTTTCTCGGTCTTACGGCACAGAAAAAGAGCTCTGATGGACCACAGGAAAACGCCGATGGTCTGGTTACTTTGGGTTATTTGGGATCCATCGTCCGACAAAAGGGCTTGCACATCCTGCTTCAGGCCATGGCACGTGTTCCATCGGACCGTCTTCGATTGAGAGTCGCAGGTGGCTTTTACGGGGATCCGGTATATCAAGACGACATTCGCAAAATGATTGCTTGTGATCCCAGAGTCGAGTGGATAGGGCAGGTCGAGCCGACTGATCTGGCTATGGTGCTGGAAAACGTGGATCTCCTGTGCCTACCTTCTGTGGTACCTGAATCGTTCTCATTGGCGCTTCACGAGGCTGCCGTGCTAAGAGTACCAGCGCTGGTTTCAGATCTGGGGGCTCCGCGCGCAAGGGTTGAAGAGTTCGGTGGAGGGCGAGTGGTTGCAGCGGGTGATGTGACGGCATGGGCCCAAGCACTTGCGGAGATTGCCAATGGCCCAGAAATACTTCAGTCTTGGAGCTCTTGCATAAGATTGCCATACCGCGTCGAGGAGGAAGCCTTCTTCTATGAATCCCTGTATCGTCAGCTTGTTGCGCCGGCCTGAACTGGCGAAGTAAATATTTACGGTAGTTGCGCAAAAATCAAAGACGGCATCCTCCTCTGCCCTAAAACAGAGGTATTGAAACGAGTTTTACAGTACAGCCAAGCACATCAACGATGGTTGAAGGTGAAATCGCCTTGGATTGTGGATACTAGCCAACCTAGATGTGTAGATCATCACTTGATCAATTTCAAGCTTGGCCGATCAGCAGCGACGCTGCTAAGTTGCCCGAGGTCGCTGCGCTGGTTCATGCGCAAGGTCGTGCCCGCGGTCAACGTCATGGCCAAACTATTAAATCTAGGATAAATTGTTTCGCAGCGCTTCACGGTGCTTGACGCGAAAGATGGCTACTCAGGAGGACGAAAACACGTTCTAATAGTCTGGTTTTCACTTATCGCGCAGTATGAACCACCGCCTAAACAACTTTGACTTGTTGCGACTTTTGGCAGCTCTCTTAGTCTTGTTTTCTCATCAGTATGCACTGAATGGGATGAGGGAGCCCACTCTTTTGAATGTGCACACCATAGGCGGCTTGGGTGTACTGATGTTCTTTTCAATCAGTGGTTTTCTGGTCGCGCAAAGCTGGAGTGCGGACCCGAACGTTATGCGCTTTGCAGCCAAGCGCTGGCTGCGCATATGGCCCGGTTTGGCGGTCGCGCTCGCTCTTTTTGCATTTGTTCTTGGCCCAGCAATGTCGCAGTTGCCATTGCGCGAGTATTTTTTTCACCCAATGGTGAGGGACTACTACGTTAAAAATCTGCGATTTGAGATGCGTGACATTCTTCCATTTCGCTTTGAGGGTAATGCGCTTCCAACGGCAATAAATGGCTCTTTATGGACGATTTCCTTAGAGTTGAAGTGCTACGTAGCACTTGGGATACTAGGAATCGCGGGGCTTTTGAGAATTCGATGGTTTTTACTTGCCATCACGCTTGCTGCTGTATATGTATATTCTGTTTTGGAGCCAAGGGGAGATCGCTTGGTTGAGTTAATGGGTTGGTCTTTGGAGCAACGGTTTCTGTTGGAGTTCGGCCTGTTCTTTTTCGCGGGATCAACATTTCATGCCCTGCGTCTTCATGAAAGAGAGTGGAGCGCAATTTTTGTCTTGGTTGCATGCTGGGTATTTGCAGTTGGGGCGTTTGCGCTAGGAAGGCCTCTGCTGTCTTTATGGTTGGTGGTTCCTGTCACCGTATTGATCGTCGGAAATGCTTCGACCCCCTATTTGCGCAGAATAGGTCGGTTCGGTGACGTGTCATATGGGATGTATATCTATGCTTTTCCGGTTCAACAGACGCTCATCTGGGGATTTAAGGAAAGCTTTTCTTGGTGGACAGTGCTTGGGCTGACATTGGTGACAACTTATGTCCTGGCGCTCGCGTCTTGGCACTTTGTCGAAAAATGGGCTTTGAATTTCAAGCCAACCAAGAAAACTGGCGCCTCTATCAGCGCACCCAAAAGCGCAGAAGCGTTGGCTTCTTCTTTAAACTCCTGAAATTGAGGTCATTTTCCAATTGGTTTTGCGATCAGAGGAAATGTACTTGAGCGCGATCCGAACTCGGTTTGCCGGGAAGATAGGCTTGGGATATGTGTAAAGCATCGGTTCAGACCATGCCCAGGAGCAGCGCTGCCCACAGCGCCAGCTGCGCGCTAGGGCGCTGACGAACCAGGCGTGCACTATAGATGTGCCTTAACCGTTCTGCCCCGGTGGAGCTGTGCCGCGCGGCATGGAACGCAGCTGCCAAAGCACGGCTTTCGGGTGTAAGCAGGGGGTCGAGATCCTGTAATGCATTCTCTGTCGCATCTCCCCAGGCCCGATAGCTTCCTTGCAGTAGGCGCCCCCATCGCGTCCATTGCCGTGCCCAGCTTTTGCGCGCCCCCACGACATTGCCATCGTGCTGGCGGTAGAGCAGAGATGGGCGCGCATCAAAGCCGATCGCGCCTCCGCAAGCTGTCGCGGCAAGGTAAGCGGTCCAATCGTGCATTACCGCATGTTCTGGGTTGATGCGACGCATGGCCCGCAGCAGCGGAAGATTCATCACCATGGTGTTGCCGCTAGCTGCGTTTTCTACCAGCGCGTTATGCAGCGTGAGCGGACGCTTGGGCAACGGGGACAAATACAATGGATGCAGTTGTGCATTTGTTACTTGGGTGCGGGTGCAATACAGGTTTACAGCTTCAGGTTTAGATGATTTGGTATGCCACTGACGGGCTCGCTCCAGCTTATCGGGCAACCACACATCATCCTGATCGCAGAACGCTACCAGGTCGCTGACAGAGTTCGGCTCGATGGCCTGGATCAGCCCGAAAAAATTGCGCGATGCACCGCGTCCCTGGCCTTGCAGCAGAGTGACTTGGTGACCGTGCCGATGTTTGAATGCATGCAGGATGGGCCGCGTTGCGTCAGTCGAACCATCGTCTCTGGCCCACAGATGCCAGTGGGTGTAAGTCTGCTGCTCAATGGAACACAGCTGGTCGTGTAAGTGCGGTGCACCTTGGTAGGTGGCCAGAAGAATGTGAATTGTGGTGATCATGGCGCAGCTGAAGTATCGCTGCTGTGCTTGTAAGCGCCATGTGAGCGAGTGACAGATTGCTTGCCAAGGGACAGCAGCCAAAAAATTGCCAGCGACAGCGGGAAGCCGGAAAGATGCCGGCCGTGAAAAATCTCCGGCAAGGCGAAATAGGCACGCGCTTGTTGGGGAGCGGTCACAGTGAGTCGCTGACCGCGGTTTGTCCGGGTTTCTTAGAAAGCACCCGATACGGTACAACTTGCACCCAGAAAGAATCCGCTAGCCAAAGCCTGGAAACGGGTTGCCGCCCCTGCGAGAAATCGCCAGCCAAGCAAGTGCCATCACGAAACGCCCCGCAAGCGGCGTCGAGTTCACCGCGACGAAGATCGGAGTGGGACAGATGCCAAACAACCGGGGATGGCGAAATGCAGCAGATTGCTTTGTGCAAGAGGCTGTTCTTGAGCACCACGCCGCTCAGAAAGAAAAAATCTGATCATTCAGCGAGCCTGAGTAGCCCTGCCGTCCGAGCTTGCGTGCCACGACATCGACGCGACCCGCTTGCAGCGCAACCGCACCGGCGAGGCTATAGATCGCCCTGCTGCGGACAACAATCGGAAAACATCGAGATTGTTGTTCTCAGGCGTACAGCTAGTGTCATTGCGTGTCGTTCGTAAGATAAGTTTCGCCATTGCCGTATTCACGGTTACATTTGCCGTCGTAGCAGCGCCTTCAATTGAATCTGAGCCAGCCGCGCAGAGGGTTGCGCAGGCGACTTGCTCAGTGCGGCATAGCTTCAACTAATGAGATTGCGACCAATGCATTAGTGCTTGATGCTCCGCCCCTGGGGACATGCCATGAGCAACGCGCAATGACGTCATCACGGACTTGGCAGGCATGCACAAAGGCAAAAACGTGCCGTGTCTAGCATGCTGTAGCGAAAGTTCCCCAAAAAATTGTTGCAAAAATGAAACGGAAATTTGGCCTTTTTGCCTCTTTTTGAGTGACAAATGCGGGCCTCGCTCAACTAACCCTACCTATAATGAATGACCGATTGGGGCTTGGTCGCGTGCTATGCTTCTTCCGGATTTCAGGCAAGCTGGGGAGCGCTCTGGCGAGGGCCCGAAAGCTGAACTAGTTCTTACTTTTTAACGAGGTTTTTCATGAAACTTACCAAAGTCGCTTTTGCAATCGCCAGCGTTCTGGCTGTTGCTGCCGGCTCCGCCAACGCAGGTCAGATCGATTCTTCGTCTGCCACCCTGGCCACCGAAGTCATCTATTCCAACGCCCAAGTGGTGCGCGCACCCTCGAAGAGCTACTCGTTCGCTGGTGATGTTGACGCCCGTACCAACGAACAGCGCCTGCAAATGCAATACACGCTGGCCAAGGGCACCTGGGCTGTGGGCGCAGGTCAGCTTTTCACCGCTGTGAATACGGCAGTGGATGTTTCCGCTGCGGCCCTGCTGAAAGTGGTTTACCTGGACGGCGCGAATGCCAACCAGGTCGCGCTGCCTGCCGGCTCTATTGTTAGCGCCTTCCTCACGGCCGATGCCAAGACCGTGGTGTTCAACGTCACTGTTCCTGTTGGCGCAACCAACTTGATGAAGACCCCGATCTTCACCATCAACTCCTTGGGCGTGCTCGGAACCAGCAACGTCGGTGTGAGCAACCTGTTCGACGTGGCTGGCGCTACGGCTTGTGTGGCTCCCGATGCGGCTCTGAACATCAGCTTCAAGCACTTCAGCAACCATACCGGTGGCGTCAACGTGCTGACGGAAGCTTCGCCTGACTCCGAGCACCTGCGCGCAGGTTCGACCAATGAAGCACGTCTGCTGAACTTCACGCAAAACTTGAAGTTCGACTTCACGCCTTCGGCCAAGCCCGGCCAAACCGATGCGAACTTTGTGAATATGCGTCTGGCTGGCACCAACTGGGTTGGCCAGAACCAAGTGGGCGTTACCCCCGCTGCGGCCATTGTTCCCCCTGCAGCTGCCGTAGCTCCGGCGAGCCAATACTACATGGGCTTTGTCAAGCTGACCCAGCGTGGCACTGGCTTGGATACAGACTACGCGCACGTGTATGGCGATAGCGTCACTCCGTTCAAGCCTGCAGACCCCTTCATTGCTGCAGACTTCTCGCCTGTGACAACTGCCGCTGCAAACGTCGGTGCTGTTGAATACACCAAATTTGCCGTGACGCTGACCCTGCCTGCGGCATGGCCTGCTGGCACGGTGATTCTGCCCGTGGATAAAGCTGGCGTCGCTCTCGCAGACGTGACGGCCACGCTGAATCCTGCACGTACGCAGGTGACTATTGCCGCTACGTCTGCCGATGGTGCAACTGCTCTGGCCAATGGCGCGTACGTGTTTGCAAAGTTCGATGGTTTGTCTGCCATTCCGCAAACTTCCAGCGTCGTTGCCGAAGCCGCTATCACGAAGGCTCCTGCCGGTGCCGCTTTCTTCGCCGAGCAAAACAACGTTTGCGCTGGCTCCTTCACCGGTATCGGTGGCGGCATCAAGATCGACGTGCGCAACTACGCTGCCTACGCTACCTTCGGTGCGAGCGGCCCTGCGACCACCGTGCGCATCATCAATAACAGCGAAACCAACGCTGCTGACGTGTATGGCCAGATGATCTATGCCGACGGCACCTACGGCGCCTGGGGCAAGCTGGCTGACCTGAAGCCGCGCGAAGTGGTCAACATGGCCAACAAGGACGTGGAAGCCAAGCTGACCAACGCTGCTGCTGCTACGAACCCCTTCGGCGCTGGCGCTGTTGGCTACGAAGCCAAGGGCGGCACGGCCGTGGTGGGCGGCAGCAAGGCTGGTATCAGCGACCGCCTGCGCATCGTGTCCAACACCGGCTCCACGCTGCGCGTGCAGAGCTACATGGTGGTGGGTTCGACGGTGATCGACACGTCCAACGCCCAAGGCGTGGACTTCGAAAACACCCGCGATGCAGTGCCTGCTGGCATGAACGACGCACAGCCCATCTCGCAAGACGCCATCAACGGCCTGGGCAAGTAATCGGTTTTCCGCTTACGTCTAAAAAAGGGAGCTTCGGCTCCCTTTTTTTATGCCTGCGTGGATGGAGGGTTTGCGGCAGCAGTTGGCCACTCCTGGGGAAAAGCCTTCTCGCAAAGGGCCTAGGGAATGTGGTGCATGCGCTCTGGGTGCATTGCTGGTGCGCCATTGCAACCAGGCTTTGCAATGGATTGCGCTATGAAAAAAAGAGCTTGTTGCGCTTTTACCTATTGGGTTTGCAATGCAAAGGGCGCTGAAATGCAGCAAACACAAGCGCAACGCGCTCATATTTTTCAATGCAGCGCGGGTGCGTCCCCTCAATCGTGCCCGCCCATGCACATGGGCCGGGACAAGCAGGGCCGAGCCCCATCAAGGCGGGGCTTGGGCAGCAGCCATGGCCGGCCGAAGGCGCTACCCGCTGCGCGGACCTTTCGGTGGCCTCGGGTGAGGCCATGCTCAGTGTGAGCACGCTCCCGGAAGGCGCTCATCTTGCTCGTTGAATGCATGGCCTCATTCGCCTCTGCGGCTTGCCACGCAAGGCGCCTTTCCGCGCGGGTGCGGTCACATTGCGGGTTGCTGGCTTATGCGGCTCGCAGGTAGCGCGCAGTCAGCCGGGCCCGCAGCGGGCGCTCTACCCACACAAAGCTGGCCCATGCGGCAAGCACTGTCAGGCATGCGGCCAGTGCCATGGCGTAGGCCACAGGCATGCCAGTTTTGGGGGCCTGAGCCTCTGCCACCCGGAACAGTGGATAGTGCCAAAGGTAGAGCCCATACGATATCTTGCCCACAGCCACCAGCGGCGGCCAGGCCAGCCACGCCGCGCAGCGGCTGGCGGGTGCCACCACCAGAGACCAGATCAGCAAGGCTGCGATGGCGGCTACCGCCATGTAGCCCCACGGGAACATGAGTGCATGGCGCCACTCCAGGCTGCCCATGCCCAGCAGCAGCAGGCCCACTGCGGCAAAGCCCGTGCATGCCACGGCGCGTGAGTGTTGAGACGCGCTGGCCTGGAACTGCGCCTGTTCCAGCAACCGGGGCTGGCGCGCGTGCAGCCAGCTGGCCAGGGCGCAGCCGCACAACAGGGCCATGGCACGGGTGTCCAGACCGTTGTAAAGCCTCACAGGGCCCGCGCCCGCAGCGTGCAGCCACAGCATCCACAGCATGCTGGCCAGTGCACCGGCCCCGGCCAGCAGCAAGACGCGCCAGCGCCGTGCCGCATACCCGCCCATGGTGGCCAGCAGCAGCGCCCAGAGAAAGTAAAACTGTTCTTCGATGCCCAGCGACCAGGCATGGCCCAGGTAGTCTGGCGGATGCCAGTCGAGTGCGCGGGCCCAGTGGGCCATCGCCAGCAGCACGGTGCCCACATCGCGGGCCACCACGGTGCCGGGGCCGGGTACCCACCCGGCGGCCCAGCCCAGGGTGTAGGCCAGCAGCAGCACCAGCAGCGCGGGCTGCAGCCGCACTACGCGTCGCATGAAAAACCGGCTCCAGCGTATCTGGCCTGCGCAATGCAGTTCGCGCAGTAGCTGGCTGGTGATCAGAAAGCCACTCAGCACGAAGAAGATGTCCACCCCCAGAAAGCCGCCACGGACCTGGGACACCTGGGCATGAAAGAGCATCACGGCCAACACCGCCAGGCCCCTGAGCCCATCGAGCGCGGGCCAGTAACGCATGCTGGGGTTAGCGCCGCTTGGTGGCGTCGAGGATCTGGCGGATCAGGTCGGGGTCTTCCACCACCGTGCCACCGGCGGGCACGTTGACGCCATTGATGGTGGCGGGCGCGGGCTTGCCGGTGGAGGGCGGAACAGGGGACGAAGCAGGCGCGCCATTGTCGGCCCCTGGGTTTTGCGGAGCGGGCGCTGTGCCCCCAGGTGCCGATTCTTGCGAGGTGGCAGCGCGGTCGGTCAGGTTGATCATGCGTTCTTGGGGTGCGGCTTGCTCTGCAGGCAGCGGTGCCATGGTGGCCGGTGTTGGTACCAGGGTTGGCGAAGTGCTGTCGTTTACCCGGGGTGCCACGGGCAGTGCAGGCTCGGGCGCGGCAGCGCCGGGAGTGGTCACGTCAGGCGATGCTGCGCGCCGCGCATCGCGGCTGGCTTTCACCCTCTCGCGCACGCTTTGGGCCCAGGTGCCCAGCGTGGCCTGGTAGGCGTCGGTGGCGGCCTCGGCGTCGCCACTGTCGTTGATGATGTAGGGGGTGATGAGAATCACCAGCTCTGTGCGGGCGCGTGTTTGCCCCGACTTCTTGAACAAATGACCTAGGCCAGGAATGTCTTTGAGTCCTGGAACGCCGCTGTCGCTGTCAGTGGCGGTTTCAGAAATCAGGCCGCCGAGCATGACGGTGGCGCCGTCGCGCATGCTGAGCTTGGTTTCAATCGAGCGCTTGCGAATGGTGGGCGAGGTGGTGACGCCCGTGGTGGTGGGTTCGGCACTGCTGACTTCCTGGCTCACTTCGAGGTCGATGCGGTCACCCGCGTGAATGACGGGCCGTACGCGCAGCAACACGCCAGTGTTGCGGTATTGAATGGTTTGCGGCACTACGTTGTTATTGGTGCCGCCAAAAATACCGCCATTGGTAGTGACACCCTGGCTGGTGACGGTAGGCACTTCCTGGCCCACATTGATACTGGCCGACTCGCCGTTGCGGGTCATGATCTTGGGGTTGGAGATGACCCGCGAGTCACTGTTGCTTGCCAGCGCCGTAATGGCCAATTGGCGCAAAGGATTGCCCCCCAGCAGGGCATTAACTGAAAGACCGGTGCCGCTGGCCTGTGCGTTATAGGTGGTGCCGCTGAGTCGCAGGGCCTGAGCTCCCGAGCCCATTTGGTCAAGCTGCCAGCTAAACCCCAGGCTGTTGTCGTCGGCCAGGGCCACTTCAGCGACAAGAACGTCAATCAATGCTGATTTGACGGGGCGATCCAGCTCAGACAGCAGTGACAGCCACTGGCGGTAATCTTCTTGGCTACCTCCTTGAAAAATAAGCGAATTGGTGGCGTTGTTGACCACCACGCGGCGCTGACGCGTGCCCGATGCGACTGCCGGAGGCGGCGTGCCGCCGGTGGTGCCGATCGCGCCCACGGCGGCAGTGGCGCTGGCGCCGCCGATGAGGTCGTTCAATGCTTTCGCCAACTCTTGCGCATCGGAGTTGCGCACCGGATAAGTGAAGTAAGCGCTGCCGGCCTGCACTGCGTTGAATTGGTCGAGTTCCTTGACCCAGTCCAGCACATGCGCCATCACTTCTTTGGAAGTGGAGAAAATGAGTACGCTGTTGATGGGGGGCAGTGAAATGAGGGTGATGGGGTCGCCGGCGCCCGACTGGCTGGAAACGTTGTAGCCCTCGGCCTTGAGCACTTCACCAAGGCGGCGCACGAATTCGTCGGCGCCCCAGAAGCGGGGCACGACCCTTGTGCTGTTTTGGCCGCGCAGGCCGGGTTGGTCAAAGACCTGGATCAGCTCCAGTGCCACTTGCACATCATCTGGCTGGCCACTGACGAGCAATCCGCCAGAGTTGTCGGCCTCCAGCTTGACCTTGTCTCCCAAGATATTTTTGAGAGTGGGCACGAAAACCTGGGGGCGCACGGCTTCGGTCTCGATGTAGTGGAACACGGGGCGCAGCGGGAGCGGAACTGTGGGCTGGGCGCGGCCACGGCGCACCAGCGGCAGCGTGCTGGCAACAGAGGTTGAGGGCACGATGCGCAGCACCCCGCCAAAATCTTGTACGGCCACGCCGTAGCTTGTGAGCAGTTGGCCAGCAATCTCGGTCAGGCGGGCCGCCGTCATGGGTTTGGGCGTGCGAAAGGTGATGAGGTCGGTGCGGGCACTGACCGCGGAGTCCATCGAGTAGTTGAGCTGCAAGATGCCGCCGTATACCGCCTGGATGAAAGCCGGCAGTGCCATCTGCTCGATGGAGACGGTCAGGTCGCCACCTGCTTCGCTGGCCTGGGTTTTGGGTGGAACGGGCCGCAAGTTACCGGCAATGAGGGCGGGAGGCTTGGGGCCCGTGCTGATGTGTGTTTCTTTGGGCGCGGCAGGAGCCTGGGCACCGACCGTGCCGGTGGCCCGACTTTCTGCCTGGCGATCAAACAAGATGGGCGCAGGCGCCAACGGAGGCTTGGTAGCGCAGCCGGTGAGCGCCAGGCAGGCAAATCCCATGGCATGCAGGGAGGGGCGTGAAAAAGGCTTCTTCATGGAACGGGGAGCTCGCGTGTGGAAACAGGGGCCAGTCAGCGGGCCGATGCAGATGCATCTTTGCTTGGGCGGGTACTGTGAAGGGGGGCAGGAATGGAACTGTCGGACAGGACGGGGATGCCAATGCGTTTGCGGTTGGGGGTGATGATGCCGATGGCGTCCGGGCGCACCCAAGCAAGCTTGCCGCCGCCGGGTAAGACGTCGCCGATTTTCAGAAAACGAGGGGCAGGCTCGCCATCGAATTGCACAATGATTTGGGTCTTTTCGCCCCGTTGCACTACACCGGTGATAAACCAGTTGGGAGGAGTGATCGGGGTGGCGCGAACTTGCCAAGCCTGGCTGGCCGTGGTTTCCCACATTCTGTCGACAGCATTGCCTGACACGGCGCCGCCCGGAATGATATCGGTGGGTTCGTTGGCAACTGCAGAGCTCTTGGGAGCCACAACCTCTTCCTGTGGCTGATCTTCCAGGGCCGGAGGAAGCGCAATGTGGGGGATGGCAGCTTTTGCGCTGTTTGTCGTGGTCTTGGAGAGATAGGCTGCGGCGGGCACCACGCTATGTGCGCTGCGCTGTCCCCCCCAAATTCCCAGCGCGGCTGCGCTCCCAATCAGCGCCGCAGCCAAGGCGATGGTAGCAGTGGGCTTCATATTGACGATGCTTCCTGATGTGCAGTGTTTGCAGCAGGTGTGGAGGCTTTTCTCTCGGCGGACTGGCGTTCTGCGGCGGCTCTGAGGACCGTGGCAGTCTGGCTGTCGAGCCCAAAGGTTTTGACGACGAAGTCTGCCCGGCCGCTGCGCACGGTGAACTTCTCTACCTTGCGCAGGACTGGGCCGCCTTCAATTTCGCGCAACAAGGGTATGAGCTTGTTGCCAAGGCTGGTGGTGACGCGCACGCTGGTGCTCACCAATCCCTGCAGTTCTTTGGCATCGGTGGAGCCGCCACTCTGTGCGTTGTTGCCTGGAGCCTGGATGCGGGAGGTCGATGTTTCGCCCATGGCGGCCACCTGACAAGAAGCTTCCAGGCGTTTACACAGGTCGGCCATGGCTTCCATCGCTTCGGCGCGGAAGACTCCCATTTGGGATACCTCGGGGAATCGGTTCAGCCATGCAAGCTGGGCTTTGCCTGCTTCTTGTGAGAGTTGCTCCCAGTCAATCGCGGATGCGGCACTTTTTTCGCGTTGACGCAAGCGTTCCAGGCGCTCGCGTTCGGGACCAAGTTTGTTCAATTCGTCTTGCCAGTCGAGGGTGAGGGACCAGCCTCCGATCAGCAGTGCCAGCCAGACAAGCCAGCGCAATGAGGAGTTCATGGCTGGCCTTTTTCGGGCGAGGTGGGGGCTTGGGCGCGCAGGCGCCAGGCGAACTTGAAACCGGTGCCTCCAGACACATCTACAAATCGCGCGTCATAAAACCAGGGGTGGTTTTCGAGGGCGCCCAAGACGGCGGTGAGGCGCGGTGAACCGCCAGCTGTTGCAACCAGAGTGGCTTGCACGGTGGGAGCGTTGATGTCGAGTTCGCGCACGACCAAGCCCTGGCGCGTGAGGATGTCGGCCAGTTCGGTGATGACGCTGTGGGTGCTGGGTACTGGTGACAGTGTCTGCACTGTGTTGATCCAGCCTAGGGTTTTGGTTGTGCGCTGGCGCGCTTGCTGCATGGGCTCGAGTTCGGCCAAGAGGCGTTCTTGCGATTGATGACCCTGGTTGATGGCTTCTTGGTGGGCTTCCTTTTCGCTGTAGATCCAGCTTCCCCCTCCCACCAATGTTGTGGTGGCGGCGACCAGTGCAGCCGGAGCCAGACTGACCCATTGGATGCGGGGGCGATTCTGGCTGCGAGGGGTGAGGTTGCGCCCCCAGGGGCGTGGTGCTGAGGCAACGGCTTGTAGCACGCCACGGGAGGGGAGAGCCAGGGGCCAGCCCAGAGCGTGCACGCCAGGAGTTTGCGCATGCAGCGCAGCCCAGGTGTCTGCATCTGGAGGGGCGTCGAACCACATGCTGTCTATCAAGTGGCCCTCTTTCCAGAGTTGGCCTTCAAGACCTGTGTTGCCTGCGGAGGCGAGCCACACGATGCCGCTGGTCTTGGGCGTGCTGTAGAGGCTGTGGGGCAGGGCGCTGAAATGCTGTTTGTTGCCGTGTTTTTTTGAAAATGCAGACTCTATGGCTGCATCCCAGACCCAGACATGGAGCCAGTTGGCCTGGTGTACCGCGCATGAGCCATAGTTAGAAAATGGCGCTAGGGCCTGAACTTGCAGCTTGGCAAAGCTGCTCAGCTTCAGACGTGGAACACCGTCGCACTCTATGCGCTGGTAGGTGCACAGGTGCCGGGGAACGACCAGGCGCACGGCCTTCAGGCGCCCTGGGATGCGTCCAAGCAAGGGCCGCTCCAGCAACGCGTCTGCGCCGTGGGGATTAAAAAGACAGGATTC
This sequence comes from Acidovorax sp. SRB_24, assembly GCF_012931925.1. NCBI lineage: Bacteria > Pseudomonadati > Pseudomonadota > Betaproteobacteria > Burkholderiales > Comamonadaceae > Acidovorax > Acidovorax sp. SRB_24. The sequence continues at coordinate 12,704 of NZ_MWOM01000045.1, read as the reverse complement.
GTGAAACATCGCTTGGCGTGGAGGCCGGTGGCTGGTTTGGCCAAGGCAGGGGAGGGAGTTTACCAACGGATACCGGTGCGGCACTCATGATGGGCTGGCTGACGCTCCAGGGACGGTCACCGTTTTCGGGGTCCAGCGTCAAGGTATATGTCATGAGCCAGGGGCCGGTGGGGTGGCGGTGGGTGATGCGCAGTACTTTTTGCACCTGCTTGCCACCGGCGCCGCCAAACATTCCTCCGGTGCCCAGCAGGGCGTTGTTTTGTGCGATGCGTTCGGCCACTTTGACCGGGTCGCTGCGTGCATTGACTACATCCTGGATGAGTTCCTCGTTAAGGCCTGCGGCCTTGAGCACTGGAGAAGGGGCTGTCGCCAGGTTCAGGCTGCTGCCGAGCATGGTGGTTTCGCCATGGATGGTCAGGCTGTGCTCGCAGCCGTTGTGTTCAAACGCGCTGCGGTAAGGTTCCCAACCATACACGTCCCATACCTCTGCTTTGGACAGCAGAGGGCTGTTTCGGGGGGCTAGTTTGCCTTCTGCTGTGTAGGTGTCGCGCTCTGCTCCGTTGAGGCGCTGCAGGCTGTCACTATCAGTGTAGTCGGCCAGTGCATCGATTAGGTAAGGGGTTTTGTCAACGGGTACACCGCAGCCCACGAGAAAGTTGGTCAGGAGTTCGCTGTTGACCGTATTGAGATCGATGAGACCTCCATGGTCTTGGATGGCAATGGTGCTATTCGCGTCGATCTGGTAAGGGGTGTCGTCCGCCATGACGAATGTGGCGCCGTCAAAAAAATCGGCGCTGCGCGGGCGCGCTCCAGACAGCCAATATTCGGCTTGGGCGCGCCCTGACAGCGCACTGCGTATGAATTCGGTGCGCTCGCGCAGTTGGGCCACGCGTTCGGCGGAAGTTTTGGCGGCGTCGGCCACCAGGACGACGACGATGGAGAGCCCCGCCATGAGCCAGAGAACGGCAGCTAGGGCGAAGCCCTGCGAGCGGTGGGAGCGAGAGAAAACCGCCATCGTGCTATTTGCCCACGCCAAATGCTTGCGCGATGGCATTGTTTTTTGGTGCCAGGCTGCCTTCGTAGGCCGCCGCTCTGGCAATGGCTTGCTGGCTGTAAGTGTCCTTTAGCACAATGGCCGAAGGCAGGGGACGGTACTCCGCTACGCCGTTAGGAGGCCATTGCGCGTGCTCTTGCCCTTGGTGATCGACGAATCGAAATTCCAGCCGCCCTGGCAGCCGGGCAAGTTTCAATGGTGCTGTGCTGCTTTGGGCGGCCGGGTTCTGGAGTATTAAATCAGTGCTGTTGTCTGCATCGGCGGCCGGTTTGAGTTGCAGGTGTGCGGGGCGGGGCGCACCGGGCGGGCCGTTTGGGAGTGCCAGAGTGACCATGTCGAGTTGCTGGTATTGGCCAGTGAAGGGTTTTTCCAGGGTTGGGTCTATGACCATGTTCGCCACCATGTCGTAGAGCGCGCGCGACTGGTTCCAGCGGCTCAGGAAGCCGTTGCTGTGCTCTGTGCTGACGCGTAGCATTTGCGCTATCTGGCCAAATGCGCCAGACATGAGGGCGACGGTGAAGCTGAGGATGACCACGGTGACCAGCAGTTCGATCAGTGTGAGCCCTTGTTGCCGGTTGGGTGGCCTCATGGCGGCGTTCCAGTACCCGGCGCTCCAAAAATGCTGGTGCTGCTGCCAGCGACCAGACGATAGCCGGCAAGTTGCAGCTGAAACCGGGTCCATGAGGAGTTGTCTGTGAGGTAGCTTAATTGGACATCCAGTTCATGCAGGGAGACTTCGTAGCGGGACGGTGTGCCTAATGTGGTGAGGGTCCGCACAACCTCACGAATGGGGTGGCTGGTCCATGTCAGGCGATAGCCGGGCATGTCCACTTCGCCTATAGGCTGTGCCACCGGATTGATGGCACGCAGGTATTCCATGGCTTCGTTGCGCGCCAGCAGGCCAGCCTCTTCGTCCTTGAGCCTCCCCATAGATGCAACGCTTTGTCCGAACCATGTGAAGGCCACGGATGCGCCTAAGCTGAGAATCACCAGCGCTGCCAGAACCTCAAGCAGGCTGATGCCCGCTTGTCGTGACATTTTTCTGCAGAGGGCTGTGGCGTGGTTCATGGAGGTGATGCAGAGCGTGAGCGCATCATGATTTCACAGTTGTCGGGGGTCACGTCCAGCACCAGAGCCTGGGCTGCGGACACGAACTGGATGGATGCTGCCTGGCACAGCCCGGAGGCGCGGATTTTGAGGCTTTGCCCTTCGGCGAACGCCCAGCCTGTGGGGATGTCTAGCGCTGGCTGACCGTCTGCCAGCTTCTCGCTGGCGGTGGTCGCGTTGAGCTCAAAGTTCTGTCCCAACAGTGCGGCTCTTGCGTAGAGCTTTTGCAGTCTGACGGCCAGTTCGCTTGCGCTTACCCGGCGTTCGGTGTTGCTGAACCAGCGCTCGAAATTGGGTAGCACTACGGCCGTGAGCAAGCCAAAGAGCATCAGAACAGCCATCATTTCGATGAGTGTGAATCCTTGTTGTGCTCTGCACATTGATCTTTTCACGCTGCGAACCAGGAACTGTGAAGTCTTTCTTATTTGCCCATGATGTCAGCGTTGAGGCCCTCGCCGCCCGGCTTGCCGTCTGCTCCGTAGGATGTCACGGCGAAAGATTTTCCTTCTGGACCGGGGGTGACGATCTTGTAGGGGTTGTTCCAGGGGTCCACTGGGATTTGGCCATCCATGTAAGGGCCTTTCCAGACGGCACGCACACTGGGATCTTCCGGTTCCCGGACCAGCCAGTGCAGTGCAGTCTCACCATCGGGCAGCGTGCCCACATCAAGACGCATGATCTGCAGTGCGCTTTCGATCATTTTGATTTGGACTTGGGCTGTTTGTACTTTACTGGAGTCGACTTTGCCAAAGATGCGAGGTCCCACCAAGCCTGCGAGAAGACCGATGATGACCATCACCACCAGCATTTCGAGCAGCGTAAAGCCACGATGGCGCCAGACTGGAGTGATTTTTTGATTTTTGGGGCTACGTATTTGGATCATAGAATATCAAGGGAGAAGGCGAATAGTAGTGTGGCGGACAGTATCTGCGCTATATGACATTGGTGAGGCTGGTGATAGCAAGCATGACGCTGATCATGATGCCCCCAAGTAGGACTGAAACCAACAAAATGGTGACAGGTTCCAGCAAAATCAAAAATTGCTTCATGCTCTGTTGGGCATGAGTGCGGTGCATTTGAGCCAAGGATGCCGTGGTGTGGGCCAATTTCCCGGATTGTTCTCCGACGCGAATAAGATTTAGTCCCACTGTGTCTAGAAAATGGTGCGCTTGCATGGCCGCCGCCAGTGCTTGACCGGTCTTAACTTCACGGGCAATCAACTCTGCTTTTTGTCGCCAGATACGACCTGCTAACGAGTTTTGTGAGTGTCGCAGAGCATCAAGTAGCGGAACGTGGTGTTGCAGGAGAACAGAAAACATGCTTGCCCAGCGAGCTAATTCTACATGTTCGATCCAGCGTCCTATGATGGGCATGGAAGCTGCCGTTTCCCAAAACTGGTCGCGCACGGTGCGCTTGGAAAGCGCAATCCAGACTCCTGCAATGGATCCAGCCGCAAAAATTGCGGCCATTGCCTTGTTATGAACCAACCAAAGGCCCGCTTGTAGTACCCAGCGAGAGAAAGCAGGAATATCTGCCTTGGGATTAGTGAGAATATTGGCAAACTTCGGAACAACGAAGATAAAAACCACTAATGTTGCCAGGAGTCCGCTGGCAATGAGCACTAAAGGGTAAGTAAGAGCGTTGCGTGTTTCGCGACGAAAACTGGCGTCGGCCTCCATTTGCAGCGAAGCCGACTGCAGAGATGCTCCGAGTTTGCCAGTTTCCTCTCCTGCCTTAACCAATTCATGTACATATTCAGGCAAGTTCAGCCCGCTATTTTTCAGCGCAACAGCGAGACTGGTGCCTGAACGTAGGCTGGAGTAAGAAGTGTTGAGCGCTACGCCCAGCGGGCGGTCTTCATGGCCTCTCGCAATGTTGAGCAGCGCATCAGCTAAAGGTATGCCGGCATTCAAAAGTGTTGAAAGCTCTTGAATGCACAAAAGCACTTCTTCTTGGGAAATTCGGCCTATTTTGGTGGATGCAAATTTTTCCGCGCTTTGTCGCGCGGGTAGTTTTGCGTTGCGTGGTCCGGACCCCATTTCATCTAATGTAAAAACTTTGAGTCCCCGCATCGTTAGCGTGGCGAGCGCGGTATTGCTGTCAGTAGACTCAAGTGTTCCTTTGCTGCGCTGGCCATTGCCTAAAGTGGCTTGGTATTTAAATAGTGGCATGGTTTCTTCTGTTTACTGGCCCACAGTCATCACTTCGGAAACGGTAGTTATTCCAGTGCAGACTTTGAGCAGTCCGTCTTGCATCATAGATCGGACATGCCTTTTTCGCAGTTCTTGAATCATTTGTGTTTCGCTGGCCTGATCCAAGATTTGCTGGCGTATGGTTTCATCCACATCGAACATTTCATACACGGCAATGCGTCCTAGGTAACCAGTATGCGAACATACATCGCATCCTACGGGTTCGCACAGGTGCATTTTTTGCGAAGCTGCGGCATTAGTGTCATTGCAGTGTGCAAGTGCATCTTCCAGAAGAGCCTGATGGGCAGGATCAGCATGTTCAGTTGGACGACTGCAGTGCGCACAAAGCCGCCGCACAAGGCGTTGTGCCATGATTCCACGCAGACTGGAGGCCAGCAGAAACTTTTCTACCCCCATGTCGCCAAGCCGCGTTACGGCGCCGGCTGCACTGTTTGTATGCAATGTGGAAAAAACAAGGTGGCCTGTAAGAGCAGATTGCACTGCAATTGAAGCTGTTTCCTGGTCGCGAATTTCGCCAATCAGAATTACATCAGGGTCGTGTCGTAGAATAGATCGAAGGGCGGAGGCAAAGGTATATCCAATATCGGAATTGACTTGAAGTTGGGTGATTCCATGGAGTTTGTATTCCACTGGATCTTCTACAGTGATTATTTTTTTTAATCCATCGTTACCAAGATCCAGTGCGGTATACAGTGTGGTTGTCTTGCCAGATCCTGTGGGTCCTGTTACCAGAATAATGCCGTTGGGTGCATCGATCCAACGGCGAAATTGGGATGCGTGATCATCCAGCATGCCGAGATCGCCTAAATCGTAATTGGGTCGATCTTGTCTAAGTAGGCGCATGACAACGGATTCGCCGTTGCTTCCGGGGAGGATGGATACTCGAACATCGAATACTTGGCCATGAATTCGTGCTGTCATTCGCCCATCTTGTGGAAGTCGCCGTTCAGCGATGTCGAGCTGAGAAAGTATTTTGATGCGACAGACTGTGGCATCAAAACGATCAGCGTTGAAATTTTGCAGATCGCGCATTACGCCATCGACACGGACTCTAGCGATAAATCCATACTCTCCCGGCTCAATATGAATGTCTGATGCCCTTCGAGTAACTGCTTGGCTGAGAAGGCCGTTGACCAACTCAACAATGGGGCCTTCTTCTGCCAGTTCTCGCAAATGTGCAATATCGCCTGTGTTGATAGGAAATTTTTCCTTTTGGGAGTTGATTAGTGCGTATAGATTTTCGAGATCTATTAGGCGTGCAATTCGATAACTCAAAGATTTGCCCGTTTGAGCAGATTTTATTCTCAAGACCTCTTGGGCAGGTCGAGAAAGGAGATCGTGTGTGCAGCAGATTAGTATGTCTTGCGTCGCCCACAAAACCAGACCTTCATGCTGGCACCAAGCGCTTTGTAGTTGCAACTCTGCTAATGCTTCGGTGATCTGAGGTTCCAACGATGACAACTCAGAAAAACTGACGATAGGCCATCCGGTGTAACTGGCCAACGCATTCATAAGCGCTTGCTCAGAAACCATGCCAGTTCTGCCTGCCACAGTCAATGCAGAATCCAGCTTGTTTTGCGTCAGACTGTAGAGCTGCTGGGCGCCTTTTTCGTCAAGAAGCCCGCCATGCTGAAGGTGTTCTATGAAAGATAGTTTTGGAGCCGGAATCATGTTATTTTTTAATGGAAGCGGAGGCAGGAATCCCCACCTTTATTTCTCTTTGTAGTCCATAATATTTTCCAGCAGCTCGAACAACTAGCAAAATGGTTTGTGTTTTCCCTAAGTTAAACAGCAAAGTAGCCTCTGGAAGAGCCGCAGGGTCCAAGGCAACAGATGCGAAGAGTGCTGAACCGCTCTCCGGCTGGGGGCTAAGGCTCAAAAACCACATGCCATCGGTGCGGGGCATAGTGCTGATGGCTTTAAAACGAACAGGCCCTGCGGCTGCGACAGCAGGAAAGTCGAGAAGCAGGTCGTTTCCACTTTCTAGCGTCTGAACGGAAGCGGGGGGGCGAAGTGTAGAGAGGAATTCATCGGCTTTTTTTGCTGACGCGCCGGCAGAGAGACTCAATCCTATCTTGGCTGAAGGTAGTGTTTGCGCCGAAGAAAGCATTGAGCTCCCCAGGATTGCTAGGAGAAGCGGCGTTTGAGCGAGTGTCTTAAAGGGGAAGCTTGCAGAGAGCATGTACCTATTATCGCCTTCAGTTCGATAGACGAGGGGCTGTGGGAAGACTTCTAGCATTCACCAATGTTGAAGTTGTGCGCCCTCGTGCCCCACGTGTAGCGCAGAGAGAATAGCCCTGATGGAAGCTACTACACCGATCCTCGACTTTTCTCCTCCTCAAGTGTCTTGCTCTGGCACGTTGGTCGTCTCCATCGTGAGTCATGGCCATGGAGCATTCGTTCAGAGCTTGTTATGGGAGTTGGCGCGCCTGAGTTCTGACACCGTTTCGCGCGTCGCGCTTACCCTCAACTTGCCTGAGGCAGAGCCGGTACCGCCCTCCGGAGGCTGGCCCTTTGTTCTGGAAGTCCTGCGTAATGCGCAGCCGAAAGGATTTGGCGCCAATCACAACCGAGCTTTGGCGTGCGCAGCCGAGCCATTCGTTTGTGTGCTCAACCCCGATGTGGAACTGGTAGAGGGCGACCCTTTTGCCGTGCTGGTGCAGGCCGCCGCCGCACCGGGGATGGGCTGTACCTACCCTTTACAGATCGATGCGCAAGGTCGCCCGCAGGACAGCGAACGCGCGCTGCCAACGCCTATGGGCCTGTGGCGCCGCCGCGTGCTGCACCAACCTGAAGCGCGCGTGGACTGGGTCAATGCCGCCTGTCTGGTGCTGCCTACCTCGGCATGGGGGGCCGTGGGTGGTTTTGACGAGGCCTACTTCATGTACTGTGAAGATGTGGATCTGTGCCTGCGCCTGCGCCTGGCGGGTCTGGCCCTGGTGCGTGTCTCGAAACGTGTATTGCATGCAGGCGAGCGCGCCAGCCACAGGCGCTGGGCGCATCTGCGCTGGCATCTGATCAGTCTGCTGCACCTGTGGCGTTCCCCGGTCTATCGACGGGCGCGCCAATTGTTACGTGCGGAGGGTGGAGGCGCGGGTACCATCGGCGGCTCATGATTTGGTTGTCTGTGGTGGCTTTTCTGGTGGCGGCGCTGGCTGCAGGCGGTGTCGTGCGCTGGCTCAGCGGACACGCTTCTAGATATGGCAACGGCATGCCGCAGCGGTTTCACCTGGGCGATGTGCCGCGCCTGGGTGGCGCTGCCATTTTGCTGGGATTGGCCTGTGGCTGGGTTCTGGGATGGATGCAGTCTGCTTTGCTGGGTGATCCGGGGTCACTGCGCCTAGGCAACGGCGTCGGGGGCTGGCTGGTAGTGTTGCTGCCGGCCGCCGCGGGTGGCATTGCCGAAGACATGACGCAGCGCTTGGCCGTGCGCTATCGCCTGGCGCTCACTGGCATGTCTGGCGTATTGGCGGTGTTGCTGCTCGACATGACTGTGCCGCGCCTGGGACTGCCCTGGCTGGATGCCCTGCTGACCGCCGCGCCGTGGCTGGGCTGGGGCATCGCCCTGTTGGCAGTGGCGGGTTTGCCCCACGCGTTCAACATCATCGACGGGTACAACGGCCTCTCGGGCATGGTGGCGCTGATTGTTTGTCTGGCGCTGGCGCATGTGGCCTTGCAGGTTGGTGACCGGTCGCTGGCGACCATGCTGTTATGCATGGCAGGGGCCACGGGTGGGTTTCTGGTGTGGAATTACCCGCGCGGTGTGCTGTTTGCCGGCGACGGTGGTGCGTATATCTGGGGCGTGGTGATTGCGTTGGCGAGCATTTCGCTGGTGCAGCGCAACGCCGACGTCTCGCCCTGGTTTCCGCTGTTGCTGCTGATCTACCCCGTGTGGGAAACCCTGTTCTCGATCTACCGCAAATTGGTGCGCGGCGTCTCGCCCGGGGTGGCGGATGCGCTGCATTTTCACCAGCTGATCTACCGGCGCATCGTGCGCAGCGTGTTTGCAGGGGACGACACGGCGCGGCGCATGCTCATGCGCAACAACCGCACCTCACCGTATCTATGGGCATTCACGCTGCTGACAGTCGTGCCGGCACTGTTGTTTTGGCGAGTGACCCCGGTGCTGATGGCATTTTGCGTCCTCTTTGGGGTGACCTACGTGCTGGCCTATTTCGCCATCGTGCGCTTCAAGGTGCCAGGCTGGCTCAGGCGCTGAAACGGACACAGGCGCTGCATTCGGCCGGGCCGTGGTTGCGCCCTTGGTCGAAGCTCAATCGGGGGCATGGTGCTTCAGGACATGTACGAGTGCCCGCGGTGTTCGGCCCGCAGCACTACGCCTTGCTGCCGCGCCCTGAACTGCTGCCCACCGTGCTGCTGGACTGGCTGCGCCGTCTGGTAGCGCACTGATACAAGCCGCTGCCCTGCCTTTCTTGGATGGGGCACAATTTGCCCCTCTTTTGTTTTCACCCGACGGCCTGTCTCCATGAACGACCCTTCCCCCGACCCCGACCTGTCCCACATCGGCCCCCGCGAAAAAGCCGAAATCCTGGCCCAGGCACTGCCCTACATCCGCAAATTCCATGGCAAGACCATGGTCATCAAATATGGCGGCAACGCCATGACCGATCCGGCCCTGCAGGCCGACTTTGCCGAGGACGTGGTGCTGCTCAAGCTGGTGGGCATGAACCCGGTGGTGGTGCACGGCGGTGGGCCGCAGATCGAGACGGCGCTGAACCGCCTGGGCAAGAAGGGCGAGTTCATCCAGGGCATGCGCGTGACCGATGCCGAGACCATGGAAGTGGTCGAGTGGGTGCTGGCCGGCGAGGTGCAGCAGGACATCGTGGGCCTGATCAACCAGGCCGGCGGCAAGGCCGTGGGCCTGACGGGGCGCGACGGTGGCCTGATCCGGGCGCAGAAACTCAAGATGCTCGACAACAAGGACCCGTCGATCGAGCACGACGTGGGCCAGGTGGGCGACATCGTCTCCATCGACCCGAGCGTCGTCAAGGCGCTGCAGGACGACGCCTTCATCCCCGTCATCAGCCCCATCGGATTTGGCGAAGAGAACGAGAGCTACAACATCAACGCCGACGTGGTGGCCAGCAAGCTCGCCACCGTGCTGCAGGCCGAAAAGCTGGTGCTGCTGACCAACACGCCGGGCGTGCTCGACAAGGCCGGCCAACTGCTGACCGACCTGACCGCGCGCGAGATCGACGCGCTGTTCGCCGACGGCACCATCTCGGGCGGCATGCTGCCCAAAATCGCCGGCGCGCTGGACGCGGCGCGCGCGGGCGTGAACGCCGTGCACATCATCGATGGCCGCGTCCCGCACGCCATGCTGCTCGAGATCCTGACGGACCAGGCTTACGGCACGATGATCCGTTCGCACTGAAATGGCCCCCACCGCCGCCCGCTGCGCAGGGTTCCCTTCCCCCGAAGGGGGCCGCGTTTGGCCTTGGCGCGGGCCGGTGGCGGCACATGGCTTTCCTGGCACCACAAGACGGTAGGCAGACCATGCGCCTCTTATTGGTTGAGGACGACGGGATGGTGGCCAGCGGCATCAAGCTGGGCCTGTCCGACGCCGGCTACGCGGTCGACTGGGTCGGCAGCGGCGAGCGGGCCGAGGAGGTGCTGCAAAGCGAAGCGTTCGACATTGCCGTGGTCGACATCGGCCTGCCCGGCATCGACGGGCTGGAGCTCACGCGCCGACTGCGCCGCCCCGACATGGCCAGCCACGCCATGCCGGTGCTCATCCTGACCGCGCGCGACGCCCTGCACGACCGCGTGCAGGGGCTGGACCTGGGCGCGGACGACTACATGCTCAAGCCCTTCGAGCTGCCCGAGCTGCTGGCGCGCCTGCGCGCGCTGCTGCGCCGCTCGCAGGCCGCCACCACGGCGGTGCTCAGCTTCGGTCCGGTGGAGTTGGACACGGCCCACCGCTGTGCCTGGGTGCGCACCGGCGTGGGTGCCGACGCCGTGCGCCAGCCCCTGGAGCTTGGGCCGCGCGAATGGACCGTGCTCGAATACCTGCTGATCCATGCGCCCAAGCCTGCCAGCAAGGACAAGCTGCTGCAGGCGCTCACGGGCTGGGACAAGGAGATCACGCCCAACGCGGTCGAGGTCTACGTGTCGCGCCTGCGCGGCAAGCTCGAACCCCATGGCGTGGCGCTGCGCTCCATCCGGGGCTTTGGCTACCGGCTGGAGCTGCACCTGGCTCCTTAGCCACTGCCCGTCAGGGAGATGCCCGCCATGACCGCGAACCTGCGCAACCGGCTGCTGTTGCTGTTGTTGCTGCCGCTGTGCGCGCTGGCGCTGGTGGGCATGTGGGTGGATTACCGCTCGGCCGCCGAGGCGGCCACCCAGCACGACCAGCGCCTGCTGCGGCTCTTGCCGGTGCTGGCCGACTCGGTGCTGGCGCCGCCGCGCCAGGGCGATCCGCCGCTGTTGCTGCTGGCCCCGCCGGTGGCGGAGTTTCTGCGCCAGAAGTCGGCCTACGCGGGCTTCAGCGTGCGCGACGCCCAGGGCCGGTTGCTGCTGGGCGATGCCTGGGTGCGCGGCGCGCTGCCCAGCACCCACGCGCCCGAATTCCACAGCGAAGAGCTGGACGGCGTGACCTACCGCGTGGCCGTGCAGCGCGGCCCCACCGCGGCGGGCGAGCTGGTGGTGGCGCTGGCCGACGGCTCCGACCCGCGCCAGCAGTGGGCGCAGCTGCTGCTGGTGCGCGTGCTGCTGCCGAACCTGGTGCTGGTGGCGGCGGCGGCCCTGGCCATCCACTGGGCGGTGCGGCGCGCGTTCAAACCGCTGGTGGACCTGACCGAAGCCGTTGAGCGCCGCTCGCCGCGCGACCTCAGTGCCATCGACGAGGCTGCCTCGCCGGTCGAGGTGCGCCCCCTCGTGCACTCGCTCAACCAGCTGTTTGCCCTGGTCGAGGCGCAGGCCGAGGGCCAGCGCCGCTTTGTTGCCGATGCGGCGCACCAGCTGCGCACGCCGCTGGCCGGCCTGCAGGCGCAGGTGGAGGCCTGGGCGCTGATGGCGCGCGCGGGCGCGCATCCGGACCTGGGTGGCAATGAGTTGGATAAAAAAGTGCCTCCAGCGCATGCCCATCAAGCGCATGCAGCTATTACTTTGAGAGCGAACGAAATCGAGAAGCTGCGCGATGCCACGCGCCGCACCTCCCAATTGGCGCACCAGTTGCTGGCCCTGTCGCGCGCCGATGCGCGCAGCCTCGAGGCGCAGGCGCCCCAGCGCGTGGACCTCAAGGACCTGTGCGAGTCCCTGCTCGAGATGTACCTCGACGCCGCCATGGGAAAGGGCCTGGACCTGGGGGTCGAGGTGCACCCCGCGCATGTCACGGGCCACGGCTGGCTGCTGCGCGAGCTGCTGTCCAACCTGGTCGACAACGCCATCCAGTACACGCCCGCCGGCGGCAGCGTGACCATCCGCTGCGGCCTGCAACCGGCCGGCGGTGGCGGTGGTGCGTGCGCCTTTCTGCAGGTCGAGGACAACGGCCCCGGCGTACCGCAGGCCGAGCGCGCGCGCGTCGTGCAGCGCTTCTACCGCGTGCCCGGCACCCAGGGGGAGGGGACGGGCCTGGGCCTCGCGATCGCCGATGAGATCGCGCGCGTGCACGGCGCCGCGCTCACGCTCGGCAGCGGCGCGCATGGGCAGGGCCTGCGCGTGACCCTGGTGTTTGCCGCTTGAGGCGCTGGAGGGCCGCGGCGGCCGAAGGGGCGCATGGCGTGTGCGAGAATCAATTGCACACATTTCTTGCCTATGTCCGAACTTGCTCCCCTCTCTGAAATCGACGCCATCGAAGCCTCTGCAGGCGAAACCCCCGCGGCGCGCAAGCGGCCCAAGCCCGGCGAGCGGCGCGAACAGATCCTGCAGGCCCTGGCCGCGATGCTCGAGCAGCCCGGTGCCGAGCGCATCACCACCGCCGCGCTGGCGGCCCGCCTCGCGGTGAGCGAGGCCGCGCTGTACCGGCACTTTGCCAGCAAGGCGCAGATGTTCGAAGGCCTGATCGACTTCATCGAGCAGACCGTGTTCACCCTGGTGGCGCAGATCGTCGGGCAGGGCGTGCCCGACCCCGCACAGCCGGCCAGCGAAGGGGCGCGCCAGGCGGCCCGCGTGGTGGCCCTGCTGCTGCAGTTCGGCGAGCGCAATCCCGGCATGGTGCGTGTGATGGTGGGCGACGCACTGGTGTTCGAGCACGAGCGCCTGCAGCAGCGCATGAACCAGTTCTTCGACCGCATCGAGTCCACCCTGCGCCAGTGCCTGCGCCCCGCCGCCGGGGCCGCCGGCTCGGCCACGCCCAGCGTGGACGCGCA
>NZ_MWOM01000072.1:0-17497 GCF_012931925.1 Acidovorax sp. SRB_24 | reverse complement strand
CAGACTTCGGGTCGCCTTCTCTTTGGTGACTTTCTCTTGGCGACCAAGAGAAAGTTACTGCGCCGCCGGGCGCACATCCCGGCCAGCAGCCCCGGCAAAAAGCGCAAAGCCCATCAACAAGGCAGGCGCCAGAAAAAATCAAAAACCATAGCCGCCAGCGCACACCACCAAAGCGTTTCAGATACAAATAAGCCTAAAACGCAGAAGGCACAAGCGCTAGCAGCTATCAAAAACTAAGCAACCGGCGCCGCAACGCCGCCCCGCTCCCAGCGCATGGCCCGGCTGCGCCCCCAGCGGCGCGCAGGCTCCTCGACGCACCAATGCAGCGCCAGGCAGCTCGCCAGCAAACCCGCCAGCGCCAGGGCCGAGCCCATGGCGGCGCCCCAGCGCTCGGACCAGGCCAGCGCTGGCGCAAGCCACGCCATGTGCAGCAGATATAGGCTGTAGCTCAGCCGCCCGCCCCAGCGCGCCGCCGCCAGCACGGCGCCGCCCGGCCGCGCCAGCTGCAGGCTGGCCAGCAGCAGCGCGGCAAAGCACAGCGCCGCGCCCAGGCCCATCTGGCCGCCCAGCCACGCGGGCGCCGTGGCGCTCAGCCCCACAAAAAGGGCCGCCAGCGCGCACAACCCGGTCAGCCCCGCCAAACCCCAGGCCCAGGCCGCCGCACGCGGCAGCGGGCGCTGGGCGCGCTGCCACACCCAGGCGCCCAGCAAAAACTCCACCAACAGACCCGGTACATGGTTCAGCAGCACATAGGCGCGGTTCTGCTGCGCCCCATCGGCCAGGCCCAGCAAGGTCAGCCGCAGCGATAGCGCCAACAGGCCCAGCAGCAGCCAGCGCGGCAGCCACGGCCTGGGTGACAGCGCCGCACGCGCCCGGCCCTGCGCCAGCCAGGCGCCCAGCAGCGGCAGCACGGCGTAAAAGCCCACCTCCACCGGCAGGCTCCAGAACGCGGGGTTGTAATAGAACGCCATCTCACGCGACTGCAGGTGCGCCATCAGCAGATGCTCGGGCAGGTGCGCGAGCGGCCGCCCGGCCGCCCACGCCAGCGCCACATACAGCGCCAGCGCCGCCAGGTAGGCCGGGTAGATGCGCAGCACGCGCCGCAGCCCATAGGCGCGCAGCGAAGGCACGGGCCGCTGCAGCAGCACCGGCGCAAACACAAAGCCGCTGAGCACAAAGAACAGGTCCACCCCGGTGAAGGCAAACCGCAGCCAGCCCTGCGGCCCCGTGCCCGGCCAGCCCAGTGCCGCGCCCCAGTGCGCCCACAGCACCAGCAGCGCCGCCAGCGCGCGCCAGGCTTCCACGGCCCACAGCGGGGCGCCCGCTCCGACGCCAGGGTGGGGGCCGGGTGCGGCCAAGACAGAAGACACAGCCATGCGAAGCCCCAGAACCAGTCCCTGAGTGAGTAAAAAGAAAGAAGAAGGCTAGGCAGCGCCGTATTGCAGCGCTGGCCTTGCCAGGGGATCGGTCGACACCCGCCGCCATCCGCCGCGTGCGTGGGGCTGGCGCCATGTCCCGCCAGCGGCAGCGCGTCATTGTGCCTTTGTCCCCGGCATGCACCACTGCGGTGCACAGCGTCCGCAACCGTGCGCGGCCCTATCCAGGCCGGCGGCCTACCTGGTTCAGCATTGCGCGTTGTGTTAACCCAACACTTTGCGCGCGGCTGGAGCAGCCTGTGTATTGCCTGGGACTCCCTTCCACGCCGAAACGGCATGCAGCGGGCTGCGCCAAGCTCCTACCCTCGCTGTTTTGCGACGCTGAAAAGCAAGTTTCGTTACTAAGTAACACTTTTTGATGCCAAAGCTTGTAACAGAGAAACCGGTGAAAACCGCGTATTCTGTGGTTTTATCTCTTCTTATATGAATTCATCGGCGCGTGTTTTCGTTACCAAATTCCTCCTTTTCATCATCTGCTCACTTACCAATAGATACTGAAAAAACCGATGGAGTCGCAAGTGTGCAGGAGGGTGCGAGCGCCCTTGCTGGGGCGTTTTTTTGGGCGTGCTGCCCTCTGCTGCAGAGGCTTCTATATGAAGTATGGAATGCCGCCCAATTATTCCTATATGAAAATCAGCAGGGTGATTTGCCAAGGCAAAGTTACAACGTTGATAGGCAAATGTGCTTGCCAGCGGATTTTGCGTACGTACAATCAATCGACGTTGCTGCTATCTGTGCACAGTGGTAGCAGCTTCATTTTTTTGTGAAACCTCAGGAGCTCTCTGATATGGCATTTACTGAACAAAACAAGTCCGACGCATACCTCTTCTTCGCGCTGGCATTCAACGCAGCCCCTGGCTCGGTGTACGGCGGTCAAATCGTGCAAGCTTACGAAGCCGGCATGACCACCCAGCAAATCGTGAACGTGTACACCACCAAGGAACAGTTCACCAAGCTGTACCCCACAAGCCAGACCAACAAGGAATTCGCCGCTGCTCTGGTGAAGAGCGTCGCCTCCGCGTCTACCTCGGCTACGGTGACGGCCAAGGCTGCAGCCGACATTGAAGCTGCTCTGACCGCCGGTCTGACCAAGGGCGATGTGATCTACAACGTGCTGGGCAACCTGGCCAAGCTCGATGTGACCAATGCCGACTGGGGTACCACCGTGGCCCAGATCAACAACAAGATCGCTGTGGCCAAGGCCCTGACCGAAGGCGCCAAGGCGCTGAACACCACCGACGTGGCGCTGCTGCAAGGCCCACTGAAAGGCGTGACGCAAGACGTCGCTACTGTGGCCAAGGCGCTCAATGCTGCTGGCGACCTGGCATCTAAGCTGGACAACTTGGCTGCTGCCAACAAGGCCGCTGAGGATTACGTGACTGCGCTGAACCTTGCAGGCGCCAAGGACTTGGCTACCGCCAAGACTGCCGTTCAAGACAGTGCTAAGGATGCATCTATTGCGGTTGCTGTGGCCGCTGGTGGTCCTGCTGCCACTCCGTTGAGCACGGATGCCGCCACCAAGGCTGCACAGATCCAGCTGGCGCAAGCAAATGTTGCGGATGGAGCGAAGGTCGCGCAGAAGGCTGTGACGGACTACGAAGCCGCTCTGGCTAAGGTGTTGAACGCTAAGGGTGTGTCCGCCCTGACTGTCGTGAAGGCAGATGCGGCTGCAAAAGCTGCACTGACCGCGGCCACCAACGCCACGACCTTGGCTGGCAACACGATCACTAAAGTGATCGGTGACGTGAACGTGGGCGCCGCCAAACCCATCGACTATACAAACAAGACTGGTGTTCTGGCAGACTACACGGCTGCTAAAGCGACGATCACGGTTGATGGCGTTGTCATCGCCAAGTTTGATGATCTGGACAAGAAGGTTTTTGTCTTCGAGACTGGCGCCACTGCGGCCAACAAGGCTCTGGTGCAATCGCTGGTTGATGCCGCCAACGTGCAGTACAAGGCTGTTGTCGCCGCTGACGGTGCCAAGACTGTTGCCGACGCTGCTGCTAAAGAAGCGAGTGCGCCTGAGTTTGGTGCTGGTACGCCAACGTTTGCTGCCGCATTTACGGGCACCGGCCTGACTGCGCCTGCTGACATTGCAGTCGCAGCCGGCGTTAAAGCTACACCTAACAGTTTGGAAGCGGTTAAGGATGCTGCTTTGACGGCTGTTAAGGCTCAGACCACCTTGGTTGAAAACTTGGCCAAGGTCAATGCTGAAGCAGGCGCACTGAACCAGATCGCTGCCCTGACTGACAGCGTGGATGCTGCCAAAAAGGCCTTCACCGATGCCGGCTATCAAGTGCCTGTGGAAGTTAAGAGCGCTCTGTTTGCATCGGACAAGGACGATGTTTTCATGGTGACCAAGAACTCCGATGCAGCAAGCATTTTTGGCTTTGCAGGCAAGGATGTGCTGTATGTCGGCAAGGGTTACGAGCTGGGCGCAGACGTAGCCAAGGGCAACGATACCAAGCTGGAAGTGTTCTTCAAGGCTTCGGCCACTGGCGCCGATGTGTATGTGGAGCAAAAGGCCTTCGGCTCGAACAGCGCTGCAACCACCAAGGACATCGTCAAGATCACGCTGACCGGCGTGGCAGCTGACAAGCTGACGTTCAAGGACGGTTTCGTGTCCGTGGCCGCCTAATCAGCCTTCGGGAATGCCTTGCTCGCCGGTGGCGAGCAAGAGCCCGCAAAAAACCGCCTTCTGGTTCGCCGGAAAGCGGTTTTTTTTATGCGCGCACGCCACAGTGGCGTGTTTTTTGCGCCGAATGCTACCGATGTAGGAGCAGGTGGCTCTACACTCGTCTCTTATATGAATTTTCAGTTGAAGATTTTGCTGGAGACCTCCAGTGCCCAGGCGCAGCAGCTCCGGGCGCTGCAAGCCCATTTCGCCCAGGTCTGCAATGCCCTGACGCCCACGGTGCAGCAAACGCGGGTGTGGAACCGGGTGGCGCTGCACCACCTCGCCTACCGGCAGCTGCGCACGCAGTTTCCGGCGCTGGGCTCGCAGATGGTGTGCAACGCGATCTATGCGGTCTCGCGCACCAGCCGGTTGGTGTTCCAGCATCCCGACAGTCCCTTTTCATTGGAGCGGCTGGGTGACCAGCCCCTGCCGCTGCTGCATTTTGCCGACGACGGGCCGGTGTATTTCGACCGCCACACGCTCAGCCTCAAGACGGGTGTGCTGTCGCTGTACACGCTGGAAGGCCGCATGCGCTTCGAGCAGGTGCTGCGGCCCGAAGACGAGGCGCTGTTCCACGCCCACAAGCTGCGCGAGATGGTGCTCACGGGCGGCCCCGAGGCCGGCTTTGCGCTCACGCTGTGGCTCGAAGACGTGGCAGCCGCCCAAGCCGGCGACGCGAGCGCCCGCAAGGCGCGCGCCGAGGCCGATGCCGCAGTCCAGGCCCTGGCCGACGAGGTGGCGCGGCTGGAGGCACAAATGCAGGCCAGTGCGCTGCCAGCGGCCGGCGCCGCGCCAGTGCCCCGCGTGGGTGAGGGCGCCGAGCTGGCGACGGCCGCGACCGCCGTGGAAAAAGGCAAGGCCGGCTTGTTTGCCGACCTGCCACCGGGCGCGCTGCCCGATTTTGTGAAAGTGCGACAGTTGTCATGAGCTCCCCATCCACCCCCAACGAGCTGCGCGCCGCCGTCGCGGCGCTGCGGCCCTATTTCGTGCGCTGCGGCTGGTTCAGCCTGGTGACGGCGCTGCTGGTGGTGGCCCCTTCGGGCTACATGCTCGAGGTCTATGGCCGCGTGGTCACCAGCCGCAGCTATATGACGCTGGCCATGCTCACGCTGCTGGTGCTGGGCGCCTATGTGGTGATGGAGCTGGTCGAGATGGCGCGCGGCGAGGTGATGGAAGCCGCGGGCCGCGCCCTCGACGACCGGCTCGCGCCGCGCCTGTTCGGCATCATCTTCGACGGCCGCGTGCGCGGCACGGGCAGCGGCTCACAGCTGCCGCTGAGCGATTTGAAGACGGTGCGCGAGTTTCTGACTTCGCCGGCCATGCACGCGATTCTGGAGGCGCCGGTGGCGCTGATCATGGCGGTTCTGCTGTTCCTGATCAGCCCCTGGCTGGGCTGGACGGCGATCGTGTTTGGCATCTTGCAGACCGGCGTGGCCTGGCTCAACGAGCGCGCCACGCACGGCCCGTTCCAGCGCGCCACGCAGATGGCGCACGCCGCGCAGCGCCAGGCCGACGACACGCTGCGCAACGCCGAGGTGATCGAGTCCATGGGCATGCTGCGCCAGCTGTATGCGCGCTGGCTCCAGCGCCAGCGCGACTTTTTGGGCATGCAGGCGCAGGCGTCCGAGAGCGCGGGCGGCTTTCAGGCGCTGGCCAAGCTGCTGCAGAACCTGCTCAGCAGCACCTTGTTGGGCCTGGCGTGTTGGCTGTTGCTGCACAACGAGCTGCACGGCGGCGGCGCGATGATGATCATCGGCTCGATTCTGGGCGGGCGCATGCTGGCGCCGCTGGTGCAGCTGGTGGGCCAGTGGCAGACGGTGGTGCAGGTGCGCGGCGCCTGGCAGCGCCTGGGCAAATTGCTGCAGCAGATTCCCGCGCCCCAGCAGGCCATGCCCCTGCCGCCGCCGCGCGGCCTGGTGCTGGTGCAGCAGCTGAGCGCGGGCGCGCCCGTGGCGCTCGATGCGGCCAGCACACCGCAACAGGGGCAACTGGCCAGCCAGAGCCTGATCCTGCGGGGCATCGATTTTGCGCTGCAGCCGGGCGATGGCTTGGCGATCGTGGGGCCGTCGGCTTCGGGCAAGAGCACGCTGGCGCGCTTGCTGGTCGGGCTGTGGCCGGCCGCGGCGGGCTCGGTGCGGCTCGAGGGCGCGAGCGTGCACGCCTGGGACAAGGCGCAGCTGGGCCCGTACCTGGGTTATTTGCCGCAGACCGTCGATTTGTTCGAAGGCACGGTGGCCGAGAACATTGCGCGCTTTGGCGCGGTGGACCCGGTCAAGGTGCAGGCGGCCGCGCGCGAGGTCGGGCTGCTGGCGCTGATCGAATCGCTGCCGCAGGGCTTTGACACACCGCTGGGGCCGGGCGGCGCGCGCCTCTCGGGCGGACAGCGCCAGCGCGTGGGACTGGCCCGTGCGCTGTATGGCGACCCGGTGCTGGTGGTGCTGGACGAGCCCAACTCGAGCCTCGACGACGAAGGCGATGCCGCGCTCAACAGCGCCATCGCCGCAGCGCGGGCGCGCGGCACCACGGTGGCGGTGGTGACGCACCGCACCAGCGTGCTGGCGTCGATGAACAAGCTGCTGTTGCTGCGCGACGGGCTGCAGGTGGGCTTTGGCCCGCGCGACGAGGTGATGGCCGCGATCCGCCAGGCGCAGCAGGGCGCGGCGGCGCCGCAGGGGCCGGATGGGCCTGCCATCGACGCCGAGGCTGAGGCCGAGGCCGTGGCATGAACGGCAGGCACGCGGCGGGCTGCGGCCAGCCGCAGGGCAACCAAAAGCACAAGCAGGAGCAATGACGATGGCGGGTTTTTTTAACCGCAGCGAGCTGACGCGCGCGCTGTGGGTGTTCCGGCGTGAGCTGGCGATGGTCGGGGCGTTCAGCATGGTGGCCAATCTGCTGCTGCTCACGCCCACGCTCTATATGTTGCAGGTGTTCGACCGCGTGATGCTCAGCCGCAGCGAGGCGACGCTGCTGGCGCTGTCGCTGCTGGCGCTGTTCTTTTATCTGGTGGGGGCGTTTTCAGAGTGGATGCGCTCGCGCGTGCTGGTGCATGCCGGCCTCCACATGGATGCGGTGCTGAGCACACGCGTGTTCAACGCGAGTTTTGATGCCCAACTGCAGGAGCCGGGCACGCAGCCGGCCAAGGCGTTCTCGGACTTGCTGCAGCTGCGCCAGTTCGTGACGGGCCAGGGGGCGCTGGCCCTGTTCGATGCGCCGTGGACGCCGATTTACCTGGCGGTGCTGTTCATGCTGCACCCGATGCTGGGTTGGGTATCGATCGGCTTTGCGCTGGTGCAGCTGGCCTTGGTGTGGTTTGGCCACCGCCAGACGGTGGCGCCCGCGCTGGCGGCGCAGCAGGCCGCGGGCGAGGCGTCGGCCTATTTGCAGGGCAAGCTGCGCAGCGTCGATGTGCTCGAACCCATGGGCATGGTGCACAACCTGCGCCCGCACTGGCAGGCGCGCCACGCGGCGGCGCTCGCGGCGGCGGCGCATTCGCAGGAGGTGACGCACCGCATCACCGCGTGGAGCAAGTTCATCCGCTATTCGCAGCAGTCGCTGGCGCTGGCGGCGGGCGCGGTCCTGGTGATCGATGGGCAGCTGTCGGCAGGTTCGATGATTGCGGCCAATGTGCTGATGACGCGCACGCTGGCGCCCATCGACATGCTGGTGGGCGCCTGGCGCGGCTTTGCGGTGGCGCGCGCGGCGTTTGCACGGCTGGAGGCATTGCTGGAGGGCCACCCCGAGCGCGATCCGGCGCTGTCGCGCACGGCGCCCGAGGGCGCGGTGCGGCTGGCGGACGTGGTGGCCACGGCGCCAGGGCGCGCGCAGCCGATTCTCAAGGGCGTGAGCCTGGCGGTGCAGCCGGGCAGCGTGACGGTGGTGCTCGGGCCGTCGGGCTCGGGCAAGTCCACGCTGGCGCGCTGCCTGATCGGCATCTGGCCGCTCGCTGGCGGCGAGGTGCTGCTCGACGAGCGCCCCATCTCGGGCTGGAGCCGCGATGCGCTGGGTCCGTACATCGGCTATCTGCCGCAGGACGTGGAGCTGTTCGACGGCACGATCGCCGAGAACATTGCACGTTTTGGCAAAGTGGATTCGGCCCAGGTGATAGCGGCGGCCGAGCAGACCGGCTTGCACCAGATGATTTTGCGTTTCCCGAAGGGATACGACACGCCGATCGGCGACGTCGGTGGTTTCCTGTCGGGCGGGCAGCGCCAGCGCATTGGCCTGGCGCGCGCGGTGTATGGTGCGCCGCGCCTCGTGGTGCTCGATGAGCCCAACGCCAACCTGGACGACGAGGGCGAGGCCGCGCTGCTGTCTGCGGTGCGCGCGCTGCGCGCCCAGGGCACCGCCGTGGTGCTGGTGACGCACCGCCCTGGTGCGCTGGAAGTGGCCGACCGCGTGGTGGTCATGCGCGACGGGCAAGTGCATGCGCATGGCGCGGCCGCGCTGGTGATGGCAGGCCTGCAGGAAGAGGCCGACACCCAGCGGCGTTTGCAGGCCTTGCAGCGCCTGCGCGAGCAGCAGGCGGCCCAGGGCGGATCGGGTTTGCTGGGAAGCTCGGGGTTGCTCGGCTAGACGGATGTTTTGCGCTGAGCCGGTGCGATGGCCGGTTTAGCGCGTTCCAAAAGATTTTGGGTAAAAAATGGCTGAAATGAAGATGGTTGTAGGGCAGGATGCTCCTGATTTAGAAGCGAACCGTGACAATATGTCGGGGCAGCAGGGCTTGCGCGCCGGGCGCCTGGGCCTGTGGGCGCTGGGGGTGGGGTTCGGAGGCTTCTTGCTGTGGGCGTCGCTGGCGCCGCTCGATGAAGGCGTGCCCGGCGCGGGCACGGTGGCGATCGATACCAAGCGCAAGGCGGTGCAGCACCTGAGCGGCGGCATCGTCAAGCAGGTGCTGGTGCGCGAGGGACAGACGGTGCAGCAGGGCGAGTTGCTGCTGGAGCTCGATTCGGCCGTGGCACGGGCCAACTATGAGGCGGTGCGCCAGACGTATCTGGGCCTGCGGGCCATGCAGGCGCGCCTGGAGGCCGAGCAGTTGGGCAAGGACAAGATGGTGTTTCACCCGGATCTGCAGGAGGCGAGCAGCGATCCGCTGATCCGCCAGCAGATGCAAAACCAGGAGCAGCTGTTTGGCACGCGGCGCAGCTTGCTGCGCTCGGATCTGCAGTCGATCGAGGAAAGCATCCAGGGCCAGCAGGCATTGCTGCAGGCCTATGAGGGCATGCAGGCAAGTCGCCGCGACCAGCTGCGGCTGCTGCAGGACGAGCTGGGCAGCCTGCGCGGCCTGGTGGCCGAGGGCTATGCGCCGCGCAACCGACAGCGTGAGTTGGAGCGCTCGGTGGCCGAGGTGCAGTCGGGGCTGGCCGATTTGCGCGGCAATGAAATGCGCGGGCGCAGCGCGATCCTGGAGTTGAAGCAGCGCGCGATTTCGCGCCAGCAGGAGTATCGCAAGGAGGTGGAGAGCCAGCTGGCGGACGTGCGCCGCGAGGTGCTCACCGACCAGGAAAAGCTGCGCGCGGTGCGCAACGATTTGCAGCGCACAGAAATCCGCTCGCCCGCCCAAGGCCAGGTGGTGGGGCTGGCGGTGCAGTCGGTCGGTGCCGTGTTGCAACCGGGCCAGAAAATCATGGACATCGTGCCCCAGGACGAGGCACTGATGCTGGAAGTGCATGTGCCGCCACACATGATCGATCGCGTCAAGGGCGGGTTGCCGGTGGATGCGCGCTTTGCCTCGTTCGCGCACGCGCCGCAGCTGGTGGTGCAGGGCGTGGTCGATTCGATTTCGGGCGACCTGCTGACCGATCCGCACACCAACGTGAGCTACTACCTGGCGCGGGTAAAGGTGACGGAGCGCGGACGCAAGGAGCTGGGAGGCCGCCAGATGCAGCCCGGCATGCCGGTCGAAGTGATTTTCAAGACGGGCGAACGCACGATGCTGACCTATCTGCTGCACCCTCTGCTCAAGCGGATGGCCGCAGCGATGACCGAGGAGTGAGGCATGGTGCGTTTTGACAATGTGCAGGGCGTGCGCCCTGTGTGGATGGTGGCGGGGGTGTTGGTGCTGGCTTGCCCCGTGCAGGCCATGGATTTGCGGCAGGCCTACGAGGCGGCATACAGCAACGATGCATCGATCCGTGCCTCTCGGGCCGCGTCCGAGGCCAACCGTGAACGGCTGCCCCAGGCGTTGTCGCAGCGCCTGCCCAATGTGTCGTTCAGTGCCACACGCAACTACAACGACCTGACCAGCAAGTCGCAGGACATGTTCGGCAGGCCGCTGACGCTGCGCAACCAGTACTACAGCGACAACCAGAGCCTGACGGTGCGCCAACCGATTTACCGACCCTACATCAATGCCTCGGTGGAGCAGGCGCGCGCGCAGGTGGAGGACGCAGAGGCCACGCTGGAGCGCGATGAGCAAAGCCTTGTGGTGCGTGTGGCAGAAGCCTATTTCGATGCCCTGCTGGCGCGAGAGCAGCTGGATTTGGTTGCTGCGCAAAAAGCCAGCTACACGGTGCAGCTCGACGCGGCCCGAAAGGCGCTGGTGGCTGGAACAGGAACGCGCACCGATGTGGACGAGGCCCAGGCACGCGTGGACATGACGCGCGCGCAGGAGCTGGAGGTGTTCCAGAACCTGGAATTCACACAGCGGCGCCTGGAAGTGCTGACGGGTCTGCCGGGGCAGGAACTGGCCGAGCTGGATGTGCGCCGCTTTGTGCCGCAGCAGCCGGTGCCTGGGCAGGTGCACCTGTGGATCGAGCAGGCCGAGCAGGCCAGTCCCGAACTGCATGCGCTGCGTGCCCAGGTGGAGGCGGCACGTCTGGAGATCGCCAAGGCCGAGTCAGGGCACAAGCCCACGCTGGATGCGGTAGCGCAGTGGGCACGCTCGAACAGCGACAGCGTGACCAGCGTGAACTCGCGCTACGACCAGCGGGTGATTGGCCTGCAGCTTTCGGTGCCGTTGTATGCAGGCGGTTATGTGAGTTCCACCGTGCGCCAGGCGGTGGCGGCGCACGAGCGGGCGCGCGAGGTACTGGAGGCCAGCCGCATGGATCTGAGTGTGCGCGTCCACAAGGAGTTTCGTGCGGTGACCGAGGGGGTGCTGCGCATTGCGGCATTGGAGCAGGCTGTGCGCTCGGCCGAGCAGGCTGTGTTGTCCAACCGCAAGTCACGCGAGGCGGGCGTGCGCACAACGCTCGATGTGCTCAATGCCGAACAGCAGAAGACAGTGGCTTTGCGCGATCTTGCCCAGGCGCGCTACCTGTATGTGCTTTCGAGCATGCGCTTGCAGGCGCTGGCGGGGCATGACCGTGGAGCCAGCATCGCACAGGCCAATGCCTGGTTGGCGCACTGAAGCGCGGTAACAGGCATGGGATTGCTTGCTTCTTCAGACCAGCACCGTAGCGCGGGGAGTCTGGTGGTGTCGGTGGTAAGCCATGGGCATGGCGTCCAGGTGCAGCAACTGCTGGAGCAGATGGCGCAATGCCATACCTTGCATGGAGCGCGCGTGGTGGTGACGCACAACGTGCCGGAGCCAGCGCTGAGCGCACCCCAGGGGGGCTGGCCTTTTGTGCTTGAAATAGTGAGCAATGCGGCGCCGCAAGGCTTTGGCGCCAACCACAACCACGCCTTGCGCCATGCCAGGGAGGCCTTTGTCTGCGTGCTCAATCCCGATGTGCAGTTGTTGGCTGGCGAGGATGTGTTTGCCGCACTCTTGCAGGCGGCCGCGCAGCCGGGTGTGGGCTGTGCCTATCCACAGCAGGTGGATGAACAGGGGCAGGTGCAAGACAGCGAGCGGGAGCTGCCAACGCCCACAGCCCTGTGGCGCCGCCGGGTGCTGCACCAATCGGAAGCGCGCGTGGACTGGGTCAATGCCGCCTGTCTGGTGCTGCCTACCTCGGCATGGGGGGCCGTGGGTGGTTTTGACGAGGCCTACTTCATGTACTGTGAAGATGTGGATCTGTGCCTGCGCCTGCGCCTGGCGGGTCTGGCCCTGGTGCGTGTCTCGAAACGTGTATTGCATGCAGGCGAGCGCGCCAGCCACAGGCGCTGGGCGCATCTGCGCTGGCATCTGATCAGTCTGCTGCACCTGTGGCGTTCCCCGGTCTATCGACGGGCGCGCCAATTGTTACGTGCGGAGGGTGGAGGCGCGGGTACCATCGGCGGCTCATGATTTGGTTGTCTGTGGTGGCTTTTCTGGTGGCGGCGCTGGCTGCAGGCGGTGTCGTGCGCTGGCTCAGCGGACACGCTTCTAGATATGGCAACGGCATGCCGCAGCGGTTTCACCTGGGCGATGTGCCGCGCCTGGGTGGCGCTGCCATTTTGCTGGGATTGGCCTGTGGCTGGGTTCTGGGATGGATGCAGTCTGCTTTGCTGGGTGATCCGGGGTCACTGCGCCTAGGCAACGGCGTCGGGGGCTGGCTGGTAGTGTTGCTGCCGGCCGCCGCGGGTGGCATTGCCGAAGACATGACGCAGCGCTTGGCCGTGCGCTATCGCCTGGCGCTCACTGGCATGTCTGGCGTATTGGCGGTGTTGCTGCTCGACATGACTGTGCCGCGCCTGGGACTGCCCTGGCTGGATGCCCTGCTGACCGCCGCGCCGTGGCTGGGCTGGGGCATCGCCCTGTTGGCAGTGGCGGGTTTGCCCCACGCGTTCAACATCATCGACGGGTACAACGGCCTCTCGGGCATGGTGGCGCTGATTGTTTGTCTGGCGCTGGCGCATGTGGCCTTGCAGGTTGGTGACCGGTCGCTGGCGACCATGCTGTTATGCATGGCAGGGGCCACGGGTGGGTTTCTGGTGTGGAATTACCCGCGCGGTGTGCTGTTTGCCGGCGACGGTGGTGCGTATATCTGGGGCGTGGTGATTGCGTTGGCGAGCATTTCGCTGGTGCAGCGCAACGCCGACGTCTCGCCCTGGTTTCCGCTGTTGCTGCTGATCTACCCCGTGTGGGAAACCCTGTTCTCGATCTACCGCAAATTGGTGCGCGGCGTCTCGCCCGGGGTGGCGGATGCGCTGCATTTTCACCAGCTGATCTACCGGCGCATCGTGCGCAGCGTGTTTGCAGGGGACGACACGGCGCGGCGCATGCTCATGCGCAACAACCGCACCTCACCGTATCTATGGGCATTCACGCTGCTGACAGTCGTGCCGGCACTGTTGTTTTGGCGAGTGACCCCGGTGCTGATGGCATTTTGCGTCCTCTTTGGGGTGACCTACGTGCTGGCCTATTTCGCCATCGTGCGCTTCAAGGTGCCAGGCTGGCTCAGGCGCTGAAACGGACACAGGCGCTGCATTCGGCCGGGCCGTGGTTGCGCCCTTGGTCGAAGCTCAATCGGGGGCATGGTGCTTCAGGACATGTACGAGTGCCCGCGGTGTTCGGCCCGCAGCACTACGCCTTGCTGCCGCGCCCTGAACTGCTGCCCACCGTGCTGCTGGACTGGCTGCGCCGTCTGGTAGCGCACTGATACAAGCCGCTGCCCTGCCTTTCTTGGATGGGGCACAATTTGCCCCTCTTTTGTTTTCACCCGACGGCCTGTCTCCATGAACGACCCTTCCCCCGACCCCGACCTGTCCCACATCGGCCCCCGCGAAAAAGCCGAAATCCTGGCCCAGGCACTGCCCTACATCCGCAAATTCCATGGCAAGACCATGGTCATCAAATATGGCGGCAACGCCATGACCGATCCGGCCCTGCAGGCCGACTTTGCCGAGGACGTGGTGCTGCTCAAGCTGGTGGGCATGAACCCGGTGGTGGTGCACGGCGGTGGGCCGCAGATCGAGACGGCGCTGAACCGCCTGGGCAAGAAGGGCGAGTTCATCCAGGGCATGCGCGTGACCGATGCCGAGACCATGGAAGTGGTCGAGTGGGTGCTGGCCGGCGAGGTGCAGCAGGACATCGTGGGCCTGATCAACCAGGCCGGCGGCAAGGCCGTGGGCCTGACGGGGCGCGACGGTGGCCTGATCCGGGCGCAGAAACTCAAGATGCTCGACAACAAGGACCCGTCGATCGAGCACGACGTGGGCCAGGTGGGCGACATCGTCTCCATCGACCCGAGCGTCGTCAAGGCGCTGCAGGACGACGCCTTCATCCCCGTCATCAGCCCCATCGGATTTGGCGAAGAGAACGAGAGCTACAACATCAACGCCGACGTGGTGGCCAGCAAGCTCGCCACCGTGCTGCAGGCCGAAAAGCTGGTGCTGCTGACCAACACGCCGGGCGTGCTCGACAAGGCCGGCCAACTGCTGACCGACCTGACCGCGCGCGAGATCGACGCGCTGTTCGCCGACGGCACCATCTCGGGCGGCATGCTGCCCAAAATCGCCGGCGCGCTGGACGCGGCGCGCGCGGGCGTGAACGCCGTGCACATCATCGATGGCCGCGTCCCGCACGCCATGCTGCTCGAGATCCTGACGGACCAGGCTTACGGCACGATGATCCGTTCGCACTGAAATGGCCCCCACCGCCGCCCGCTGCGCAGGGTTCCCTTCCCCCGAAGGGGGCCGCGTTTGGCCTTGGCGCGGGCCGGTGGCGGCACATGGCTTTCCTGGCACCACAAGACGGTAGGCAGACCATGCGCCTCTTATTGGTTGAGGACGACGGGATGGTGGCCAGCGGCATCAAGCTGGGCCTGTCCGACGCCGGCTACGCGGTCGACTGGGTCGGCAGCGGCGAGCGGGCCGAGGAGGTGCTGCAAAGCGAAGCGTTCGACATTGCCGTGGTCGACATCGGCCTGCCCGGCATCGACGGGCTGGAGCTCACGCGCCGACTGCGCCGCCCCGACATGGCCAGCCACGCCATGCCGGTGCTCATCCTGACCGCGCGCGACGCCCTGCACGACCGCGTGCAGGGGCTGGACCTGGGCGCGGACGACTACATGCTCAAGCCCTTCGAGCTGCCCGAGCTGCTGGCGCGCCTGCGCGCGCTGCTGCGCCGCTCGCAGGCCGCCACCACGGCGGTGCTCAGCTTCGGTCCGGTGGAGTTGGACACGGCCCACCGCTGTGCCTGGGTGCGCACCGGCGTGGGTGCCGACGCCGTGCGCCAGCCCCTGGAGCTTGGGCCGCGCGAATGGACCGTGCTCGAATACCTGCTGATCCATGCGCCCAAGCCTGCCAGCAAGGACAAGCTGCTGCAGGCGCTCACGGGCTGGGACAAGGAGATCACGCCCAACGCGGTCGAGGTCTACGTGTCGCGCCTGCGCGGCAAGCTCGAACCCCATGGCGTGGCGCTGCGCTCCATCCGGGGCTTTGGCTACCGGCTGGAGCTGCACCTGGCTCCTTAGCCACTGCCCGTCAGGGAGATGCCCGCCATGACCGCGAACCTGCGCAACCGGCTGCTGTTGCTGTTGTTGCTGCCGCTGTGCGCGCTGGCGCTGGTGGGCATGTGGGTGGATTACCGCTCGGCCGCCGAGGCGGCCACCCAGCACGACCAGCGCCTGCTGCGGCTCTTGCCGGTGCTGGCCGACTCGGTGCTGGCGCCGCCGCGCCAGGGCGATCCGCCGCTGTTGCTGCTGGCCCCGCCGGTGGCGGAGTTTCTGCGCCAGAAGTCGGCCTACGCGGGCTTCAGCGTGCGCGACGCCCAGGGCCGGTTGCTGCTGGGCGATGCCTGGGTGCGCGGCGCGCTGCCCAGCACCCACGCGCCCGAATTCCACAGCGAAGAGCTGGACGGCGTGACCTACCGCGTGGCCGTGCAGCGCGGCCCCACCGCGGCGGGCGAGCTGGTGGTGGCGCTGGCCGACGGCTCCGACCCGCGCCAGCAGTGGGCGCAGCTGCTGCTGGTGCGCGTGCTGCTGCCGAACCTGGTGCTGGTGGCGGCGGCGGCCCTGGCCATCCACTGGGCGGTGCGGCGCGCGTTCAAACCGCTGGTGGACCTGACCGAAGCCGTTGAGCGCCGCTCGCCGCGCGACCTCAGTGCCATCGACGAGGCTGCCTCGCCGGTCGAGGTGCGCCCCCTCGTGCACTCGCTCAACCAGCTGTTTGCCCTGGTCGAGGCGCAGGCCGAGGGCCAGCGCCGCTTTGTTGCCGATGCGGCGCACCAGCTGCGCACGCCGCTGGCCGGCCTGCAGGCGCAGGTGGAGGCCTGGGCGCTGATGGCGCGCGCGGGCGCGCATCCGGACCTGGGTGGCAATGAGTTGGATAAAAAAGTGCCTCCAGCGCATGCCCATCAAGCGCATGCAGCTATTACTTTGAGAGCGAACGAAATCGAGAAGCTGCGCGATGCCACGCGCCGCACCTCCCAATTGGCGCACCAGTTGCTGGCCCTGTCGCGCGCCGATGCGCGCAGCCTCGAGGCGCAGGCGCCCCAGCGCGTGGACCTCAAGGACCTGTGCGAGTCCCTGCTCGAGATGTACCTCGACGCCGCCATGGGAAAGGGCCTGGACCTGGGGGTCGAGGTGCACCCCGCGCATGTCACGGGCCACGGCTGGCTGCTGCGCGAGCTGCTGTCCAACCTGGTCGACAACGCCATCCAGTACACGCCCGCCGGCGGCAGCGTGACCATCCGCTGCGGCCTGCAACCGGCCGGCGGTGGCGGTGGTGCGTGCGCCTTTCTGCAGGTCGAGGACAACGGCCCCGGCGTACCGCAGGCCGAGCGCGCGCGCGTCGTGCAGCGCTTCTACCGCGTGCCCGGCACCCAGGGGGAGGGGACGGGCCTGGGCCTCGCGATCGCCGATGAGATCGCGCGCGTGCACGGCGCCGCGCTCACGCTCGGCAGCGGCGCGCATGGGCAGGGCCTGCGCGTGACCCTGGTGTTTGCCGCTTGAGGCGCTGGAGGGCCGCGGCGGCCGAAGGGGCGCATGGCGTGTGCGAGAATCAATTGCACACATTTCTTGCCTATGTCCGAACTTGCTCCCCTCTCTGAAATCGACGCCATCGAAGCCTCTGCAGGCGAAACCCCCGCGGCGCGCAAGCGGCCCAAGCCCGGCGAGCGGCGCGAACAGATCCTGCAGGCCCTGGCCGCGATGCTCGAGCAGCCCGGTGCCGAGCGCATCACCACCGCCGCGCTGGCGGCCCGCCTCGCGGTGAGCGAGGCCGCGCTGTACCGGCACTTTGCCAGCAAGGCGCAGATGTTCGAAGGCCTGATCGACTTCATCGAGCAGACCGTGTTCACCCTGGTGGCGCAGATCGTCGGGCAGGGCGTGCCCGACCCCGCACAGCCGGCCAGCGAAGGGGCGCGCCAGGCGGCCCGCGTGGTGGCCCTGCTGCTGCAGTTCGGCGAGCGCAATCCCGGCATGGTGCGTGTGATGGTGGGCGACGCACTGGTGTTCGAGCACGAGCGCCTGCAGCAGCGCATGAACCAGTTCTTCGACCGCATCGAGTCCACCCTGCGCCAGTGCCTGCGCCCCGCCGCCGGGGCCGCCGGCTCGGCCACGCCCAGCGTGGACGCGCA
>NZ_MWOM01000137.1:0-2469 GCF_012931925.1 Acidovorax sp. SRB_24 | reverse complement strand
GCATTGCACGGCTGCGGCGGGCTCTACGCCAAGGGCGGCGGCCTGTCCGTGCGCTACCGCGAGACGGCCGAGCGCCTGCACGCCGCCGGCTACGCGGTGCTGATGCCCGACAGCTTCGGTTCGCGCGGCGTGCGCGAGGTCTGCCAGACCCGCTACCGCGAGCGCAGCGTGGACGTGGCCCAGCGTGCCCAGGACGCGCGCGCGGCCCTGGCCTGGCTTGCCGCGCAGCCGCAAGTGGATGTTCAGCGCATCGGCGTGCTCGGCTGGTCCAACGGCGCCACCACCACCCTGACCCTGCTGGAGCAGCGCCGCGCGCACCCCGAGGCCGGCGAGCCGCCCCTGGCGGGCGCCGCGGTGTTCTACCCGGGCTGTGCTCCGCTGCACAAGCGCCAGGCCCTGCTCGAGAACACCCCGCTGCTGATGTTGCTGGGCGCGCTCGACGACTGGACGCCACCGCAGCCGTGCGTGGACTTTGCACGCGGCCTGCAGGCGCGCGCCGGCAGTGATGTCAGCGTGCACGTGTACCAGGACAGCTACCACGGCTTCGACGGCATGGCGTCCGTGCGCCTGCGCACCGACGTGCCCAACGGAGCCTTGGCGCAGGGCGTACACCAGGGCGGCAATCCAAAGGCGCGCACAGAGGCGCTGGCTGCGCTCGATGCGTTCTGGAGCCGGGTGCTTGGCACCCGGGCCGCACCATGACTTGGAATGCGCACTTCACTCTGCTGGCGCGCTACAACGCCTGGGCCACGGCGCGCCTGCTGGACGCCGTGGCAGCGCTGCCCGAAGACACCTACCGGCGCGATCTGGGCCTGTTCTTTCGCAGCATCCACGGCACGCTGAACCACCTGCTGGTGGGCGAGCACCATCTGTGGTTTGTGCGCTTTGCCGAAGGCATTTCACCCCAGGTGGCGCTGGACCACGAGATCGAGCCCGACCGTGCGCGGCTGGACGCCCGCCTGCGCGCAGGCGCGGCCCGCTGGGAGCCGCTGATCGCCACGCTGCCCGCAGAGCGCTGGGGCCAGACGCTGGACTACACCACCACGCGCGGTGTGGCGGCCTCGCTGCCGTTCGCCGCCACGCTGGCCCATGTGTTCAACCATGGAACCCACCACCGCGGCCAGATCACGGCGGCACTCACCGCCCTGGGCCAGCCCTGCCCCGAGCTGGATCTCGTCTACTTTTTGCAAGCCGAACAAAGCGACACACCATGAGCAGCAATCTTCAAATCACCTGCGACGGCGCCGTGGCGCGCATCACGCTTACGCAGCCTGAAATTCGCAATGCCTTCAGCGACGAAGTGATCGCCGAGATCACGCAGGCCTTCACCGAGGTGGGCGCGCGCGCCGAGGTGCGCGCCGTGGTGCTGGCCGCCGAGGGACCGGCTTTCTGCGCCGGCGCCAACCTCAACTGGATGCGCCGCATGGCCGACTACACGCATGCCGAAAATTTGGCCGACGCCGCCAAGCTTGCCGACATGCTGCGCGCGATCTACGAATGCCCCAAGCCGACGATCGCGCGCGTGCAGGGCGATGTGTACGCCGGTGGCATGGGCCTGGTCGCGGCATGCGACATGGCGGTGGCGGTGGACACGGCCGGTTTTTGCCTCAGCGAGGTCAAGCTCGGGCTGATCCCGGCCACCATCAGCCCCTATGTCATCCGCGCCATGGGCGCGCGCGCCGCGCACCGCTACTTTCTGACCGCCGAGCGCTTTGATGCCGCCGAAGCACTGCGCATCGGTTTCGTGCACGCGGTGGTGGCGCCTGGCGCGCTCGATACCAAGGTGGACGAATTGCTCCAGGCACTGACCAGCGCTAGCCCGAACGCGGTGCGCGCCTGCAAGAAACTGGTGCTCGACGTTGCCGGGCGCGAGATCGGTGCCGCCCTGGTCGCTGCCACCGTCGAGGGCATCGCCGACATCCGCGCCAGCAGCGAAGGCAAGGAGGGCGTGCAGTCCTTCCTGCACAAGCGCAAGCCGGCGTGGTTGCTGCAACGCACGGATTGAACCCCGCAGGGGAGCGCAGCGCCCATGGAAAACCTCTGGCCCACT
Source organism: Acidovorax sp. SRB_24 (assembly GCF_012931925.1). Taxonomy (NCBI): domain Bacteria; kingdom Pseudomonadati; phylum Pseudomonadota; class Betaproteobacteria; order Burkholderiales; family Comamonadaceae; genus Acidovorax; species Acidovorax sp. SRB_24. The sequence goes on along the minus strand of NZ_MWOM01000137.1, from coordinate 419 downwards.
TTCATTCAATGGCTGCACACGCTCGGCCTGCATGTGGATGCGGGCGTGGTGCAGGGCATGGCGAGCGGCGCGGCGCAGGCCACGCAAAAGCTCGACATGCCGGGCCTGCTGGCGCTGGCCGCCGCGCTGGGCTGGGCCAGCGGGTTTCGGCTCTATGCGGTGGTGTTCCTGGTCGGTGCCATGGGCGCGGCCGGCTGGCTGCCGCTGCCCCCGGGGCTGCACGTGCTGCAGCATCCGGCGGTGCTGGTGGTCAGCGGAGCCATGCTGCTGGTCGAGTTCTTTGCCGACAAGATCCCCTGGCTCGACAGCGCCTGGGATGCGGTGCACGCCTTCATCCGCATCCCCGCCGGCGCCCTGCTGGCGGCCGGGGTGTTTGGCGCCGACAGCGCCACCATGGGCGTGGTCGCGGGCCTGATGGG
>NZ_MWOM01000020.1:0-68427 GCF_012931925.1 Acidovorax sp. SRB_24 | reverse complement strand
AAACCCGCCATGCGCCTCACTTCGCGTTTGAAGGAGCTAATTCGCTCCCCCGAGATCCTTGTCATGCCTGGAGCCTACGATCCCATCAGTGCCAAGCTCATAGAGCGGGCGGGCTTCGATTCGATCCAGTGCACTGGCTCTGGTATTTCGGCGGCGTATCTTGGCCGACCTGACTACAGCATGCTTTCCATGAACGACATGCTTTGCGCGACCAGGAATATCGTCGAGAACGTAGGGATTCCGGTCATGGCGGACGGCGACACTGGCTTCGGGAATGCGGTCAATACGTACTACACCGTGCAAGCGTTCGAGCGCGCAGGTGCGGCGGGCATCAACATCGAAGATCAGGTGTCTCCGAAGCGATGCGGTCACTTGGAAGGCAAGCAGATCATCGGCTTCGACGAGGCGGTGACAAAGATACGGGCCGCCTGCGACGCAAGGAATGACCGCGACTTCGTCATCAACGCTCGCACTGACGCACTCGCCGTAGCCGGCATGGACGAGGTAGTACGGCGCGGCAACGCGTTCCTGGAGGTCGGTGCGACCATGGTGATGGTCGAGGGCGTCAGTTCGACGGAAGAAATCGAGGCGGTGGTGAAGGGGATCAACGGACCAGTGGGCATCAACATCGTGGAAGGCGGCAAGACGAAGTTCGATTTGACCTTCTCCGACTTGCAGGCGCTCGGCGTGGCGCGCGTGAGCCTCCCAGGCACGCTCGTACGAGCGGCGCTCTTCGCGATGCAAGAGGCTTTGTCGCGAATCAAGCGCGACGGAAGCGTGCGAGGTCTGAGCGACATGATCCTGCCCTTCGCACTGGGTATCCCGGCGATCATGGGCATGAAGGAAGTGAGCGAGCTCGAGAAGCGCTATTCGGGTGGCGAAGGCTGACGGCAGCCTAAAACCAGAATGACAATCCGCACTACTCTCGGCAGGCCAACCCGGGCTGAGTCAATAGTCCGGGCCATCGTGAATGAAGCGCTCAAGCCAAGTGAGCGACTGCAGGAAACGATGCTGGTCAAGGGCCTGGCTGAGTAAGTACATCTTGCGTAATCGGAAGGGGATGCTCGATAACTTCGCCAAGCGCGATATGCCACTAACACGGACGCATTTATTATGTCATTATGATGTTATACTTGGAGTCCTGTCCTTGGTGACCGACGGTCCAAGCTTGATCAACGTCCCTCTCGCCGGGCGTACGACGCCCGAACTCATCAGCATCAGCATCAGCATCTCGTCACTCCACACCAGCTTACGAAAATCTCCTGAATGACTCCCTCATCAGTATCAAATACCCCGACTACCGCGCCGATCGCGGGCCCTACCGTCAAGCTCGCGACCTGGCTGGCCGATGTCAAGCTGGATCAGGTGCCTACGCACGTGCAGGAGCGCGCCAAGCACCTTATTCTCGATGGCCTTACCTGTGCGCTTGTAGGAGCGCAGTTGCCGTGGTCACGCCTAGCAACAGACTTGGTTTGCAGCATGGAGGGTACCGGAACCTCACCGTTGATAGGGTGCGACCGCCAGACCAGCGCGCCGGGTGCGGCGCTGCTGAACGGCACCTTCATCCAGGGCTTCGAACTCGACGACTTCCATCCTCAGGCGCCGCTGCACAGCGCTTCTCTGGTGATTCCCTCGCTGCTGGCGGCAGCAGACATGGACGCGCCGATCGACGGCGCAAACTGGTTGCTCGCCGCGATCGCTGGCTTTGAAACCGGGCCACGCGTCGGCCTTGCGCTACATGGCGGTCAAATGCTGTCGCGGGGTTGGCACTCCGGCGCAGTGTTCGGCACGCACGCGAGCGCGGCGGCAGCTGGCAAGCTTTGGGGACTCAATGCTGCGCAATTGGAAGATGCGTTGGGGCTCGCTGGCACGCAGTCTTGCGGCCTGATGGCGGCTCAGTACGAAGCGATGAGCAAGCGAATGCACCACGGCTTTTCGGCTCGTAATGGCCTGTACGCAGCTCACCTCGCACGTGGGGGATACACCGGCATCAAACGAGTCTTCGAACGCGAGTACGGCGGCTTCCTGTCGACCTTCGGAGAGGGACACAATCCGGATTCATCACAGGTGTGCGCCGAACTCGGCGAACGATGGGAAACGGAGCGGATTGTCGTGAAGCCTTACGCCGCGATGGGGGCGTTGCACGCGCCACTGGATTGCCTATTCGCCTTACTTAAAAAAGACCAATTCGCTGCCGACGAAGTCGAGCGGATTGACGTCGAGATGAGCCATGCGGCGTATCACCACGGCTGGTGGAATTTAGAGCGACCGATCACACCGATTGCGGCACAGATGAACGTCGGCTACGCCCTGGCGGCGGCTTTGATTGACGGCGCGGCGATGGTGGCGCAGTTCTCTCCGCAGCGCATCGATAGCGACGATGTCTGGGCCCTGATTCCGAGGATCTTCGCTTGGCACCAGCCGGAATTCGACGTTGGCGGCCCACTCAAGCGCAACACGACGCGCATGCGCGTGTCGCTGAAGGACGGCAGGGTGCTGGAGGACTTTCGCACTGCCAGCAATACGGTGGCAGCGCCGATGACCAATGACCAAATTCGGCGCAAGTACGAGGAACTCACTGCCGGCCTCATGGACGTGCATCGGCAGAAAGATATTGCGGACTTGGTGCTAGCAATGGACTCACTCTCCGACCTGCGACCACTCGTGAACCTGCTAGTGCCGCAGGTCCGAGGCCCATTCGACTAAACCGGGTATGAACGCGTGGCTCGGGGGGAGTGAGCTGCCCACTCCGGTGTTCGTGCCGACCTGCTCCCCCATGCTGCGCTAACTGTCGCATCCCGGACGATCATATGGTCGCTTATGAAACAGATGTGGGTGCTCCTGATACCAATCTTTCATGGCTGCCCAGTGCTGACTGCGGCAGTAGGTGGTTGTACAGGGCCACGTAACGCAGCAAGGTTTCCTCCATGTCCTCACGGCTGTTGAACCTGTGCGTCTTGAGCACATCGGCGATGCGCCCGTTGAAATTCTCCACCATGCCGTTGGTTCTGGGGTTCTGGGGTTCTGGGCTTGGTCAGCCGGTGTTCTATGCCCAACTCCTGGCACAGTTGGTCGAACTCATGGTTGCCGCTGGGCTCGCGCTCCCTGCTGGCAAATAGGCGATCCGTAAACTCCTTGCCGTTGCCGGTCAGCAGCTTGTTGATCTTGATTGGGCAGGCCTTGTGCAATGCCTTCAGGAAGGCCTGTGCGCTGGCCGCCGTCTTGTTGGCCTTGAGTTGCACGAACACCCACCGCGTGGCCCGCTCGATGGCCACGAACAGGTAGCGCCGGCTGCTTTCGTCCGTATGCGTCCGGCAATCCCATCTTGAGATAGCCTCACTGAGCGGGCATCGTGTGCACGATGGAAATCATGCACACCATGGCGAACGAGGCGATCGCCCAACGCCCCAAGCGGCGTTACTACAGCCCAGAACTCAAAACCCAGGTCGTGGCGCAATGCCAAGTCAGCGGCGCATCTGTTGCCGGCGTAGCCTTGGCGCACGGCATCAATGCCAACATTGTTCATCGCTGGCTGCGTGAGCAGTTTGCCCAGTGCACGCCAGCGGTTGGCAACGAATTCGTCGCCCTGGCCCTGAAGTCCGTTTCTGTGCAACAACCTGCGCTGGCATCCGAGCCAGCGAGCCCGCCACGCGACATCCGTGTGGAGGTCCGGCGCAATGCCGGCATCGTCACTGTGAACTGGCCGCTTGAAGACGCCGCATCATGTGCCGCCTGGCTGCACGACTGGTTGCGATGATCCGCATCGACGCCGCCTGGCTAGCCACCGCCCCGCTGGACATGCGCGCCGGCACTGGCTGTCTCGCTACTGGCCGCGATCTCGGCACGCACCGCAGGGGTGGTGCGCGCGTTCTTGTGCAGGGCAATCAACATGGCTTGGCTCCCCGGGTGGACTGCAAGGACTCTATCAACTCCCGCAGGACGGCTCGGGCCATGAAGAGGGGATAGTGTTTTGGATCGATGCGATCATCCGGGATGCGACAGCTAACCAAGCCCTCGTTCTAATGCCGCGCCGCGCTGCCCGGTGGTCGCATCGAAGCGCACGGCAATGTCAGGTCACCCGCAAGAGGGCTTTTTTTGGCCAGCGGTATCCGGCTTTGCCGGCGCCCTACGCTGACCTCGAAGAGATACCGTAAGCCCACGGGCGCAGCGCCCGGTCCTTTGTTCGAAAGGCGTCGATCTCTACGCGCCGTGCCAGTGTGATGGCTATTTCGTCCTGGCCCTCGAGCAGCATGGTCCTCAATACCGAGGGCGTATTGAAGGAGTAGCGCCGGCCGTCGGGCGCGGTCACGGTCTGGGACTCGAGATCCACTGTGATCTGCTCTCGCCCGTCGGCGGCTCGCATTTGGCGCGCGATCTCTTTCACTTGCTCGATCGGCAGCTCCACCGGCAGCAACCCGTTGCGGAAGCTGCTGTTATAGAAAATGCCGCCGAACGAGGGGGCGATTATTGCGCGGAAGCCCCAGTCGCGCAGAGCCTTGGGCGCTGACTCGCGCGACGAGCCGCAGCCGAAGTTGCGATCGGCCAGCAGGAACGTAGCTTGGTTCCAAGGTTCGCGATTGAGGATGAAGTCGGGATCTGGACTGCCGTCTGCCAGGTAGCGCTGATTCGAGAACAGCGCACGCGCATACTTGCCGTCCAGCTTGGCGCGTACGAGTTCCTTACCTGGCGTGATCTGGTCGGTGTCGATATTCACGAGCATCATCGGCAGGGCAATCCCTCTTAGCTTTACAAATCTTTCCAAGTCGGAGCTCCTTTCAGATTGAGCGCGGGTCTGTGATTGAGCCCTTGACAGCAGAAGCGGCCACCATAGCCGGGCTGGCAAGATGCGTTCGCGTGCGCGTACCTTGACGCCCCTCAAAGTTCCGGTTTGTCGTGCTAATGACGCGCTTGTCGGCGAACTCGCCGCCACCCCCATTGCCGCACATGCCGCAGCCAGCTTCGTGCCATTGAAAGCCGGCATCGAGGAACACCTGATCCAGCCCTTCGGCCTCAGCTCCCTTCTTGACTTCGGTGGACCCAGGCACGCAGATCGCGGTGACGCCCGAGGCCACCTTTCGTCCGCGCAACACAGCTGCTGCCTCTCGCAAGTCCGAAAGGCGCGCATTGGTACACGAGCCGATGTAGGCGCCTTGAATCAGAAGGCCTTCCAGTGCAGCGCCTGGGGAGAGCTGCATGTAGTCCAGCGCACGGCTCATCTGCGCGCGCACACCTTCCTCATTCTGCTCCGATGGGTCTGGAACGCGGCCGTCGATTGGAACAACATGCATCGGGCTTGTCCCCCAGGTGACGTGAGGTTTGAGCCCGGTGCAGTCGACGGTCACCTCGTGATCGAACACTGCGCTGCAATCGGTAGCGAGGCCACGCCAGTATGCGGCAGCTCGCTCCCAAGCCTCGCCCTGAGGCGCGAACTCGCGCCCTTTTAGGTAGGCTAGCGTGACCTCGTCAGCCGGCACGAACCCGTATTTGGCAGAGAACTCAATCGCCATATTGCAGAGCGTGAGGCGTCCTTCGATTGCCATCGATCGAACCACCCGGCCGGCGAATTCCACTGCGTAGCCGATGCCACCATTGGCGCCGATTTGGCCGATGAGGGCAAGGATCATATCTTTAGGACCAACGCCCGGCGCCAACGAGCCCTCAAAGCTCACACGCATAGTCTTCGGCTTCGTTTGGGCCAGCGTTTGCGTGGCTAACACGTGCTCGCTCTCTGTGGCGCCAATGCCCCAGGCGAGTGCGCCCACGCCGCCCACAGTGCAGGTGTGACTGTCGCCGCACACCAGCGTTAGCCCAGGCAGGGCGATGCCGCGCTCAGGTGCAACCACATGCACTATCCCTTGGCGTGGATCGTCAACGTCGAAAAACGTCACGCCGTAGCGGCGCGACAGATCCCGCGTGGACTGAATCAACGGGGCGCCTTCACCGCTACGCGTGTCGTTTGGGCCGCGCCCCGGCCGGGTACTGATGGTGTGGTCTATCACGGTCGCTACTTGAGTAACGCTGTCGGGCTGGCGCCCGGAAGCCGCAAGCGTGCGCATAGCGATGCTGCCGTCGTGCAGAAACAGTCGATCAATCTGCAACAGGGCGGTGCAGTCATCCAGCATGGCGATCACATGCGACGACCAGATCTTCTCAAAGGATGTGCGCGGATGGGTCATGTAAGATTTTCGAGAGAACGGGGCGCTTGAGGCAGGCAGGGCATTCCGACAGCACCGGTCGCGGAAACCAGTACGCGCGTCTTGTTCGCTCGACTGTCGGTCATGTGCGGAAGGTCGTTCGGCGCTTGAATGTGGCTTTCAATGAGGCGACTCATTGTTTGCCGCGTGCAGAGCTCTGATGTTGTTGAATTTCACTAACCAGCTCAGGTACTGCGCCAAATAGATCGGCCTCCAACCCGTAATCTGCCACGCTGAAGATTGGCGCCTCCGCATCCTTGTTGATCGCAACGATCACCTTCGAATCCTTCATCCCGGCCAGGTGCTGGATGGCGCCCGAGATGCCCGCCGCGATGTACAACTCCGGGGCGACAATCTTTCCGGTCTGGCCGACCTGCAGGTCGTTGGGCGCGTAGCCGGCGTCTACTGCGGCGCGGCTCGCGCCGATGGCTGCACCCAGCGCGTCGGCCAGCGGCGTTATCACCTTGTTGAAGTTCTCGGCCGAGCCCAGCGCGCGGCCACCCGAAACGATAATCTTGGCGGCCGTGAGTTCGGGCCGGTCATTCTCGGCGAGTTCGTTGCCCTCAAACCTGCTCTTGCCGGTGTCGGCCACTGCGCTCGTGGTTTCCACCACTGCACTGCCACCCCTGGTCGCCGCCGGATCGAACCCCGTGGTGCGCACGGTGATCACCTTCTTATTGTCCAGGCTCTGCACGATCGAGATCGCGTTGCCCGCGTAGATCGGCCGCTCGAAGGTGTCGGGGCTGCAGACCTTGGTCACGTCGCTGATCTGCCCCACGTCCAGCTTGGCGGCCACGCGCGGGGCGATGTTCTTGCCGCTGGCGGTGGCCGGGAACAGGATGTGGCTGTAGCCGCCGGCAATGGCCAGGACTTGATCGGCCATGTTTTCGGCCAGGCCATGGGCAAACTGCTCGCCGTCTGCGTGAATTACCTTGGCCACGCCAGCGATGTGCGCAGCCGATTGCGCAAGAGACAGGCATTTGTGTCCCACCACGAGGATATGGATCTCTCCGTTCGCCTTCATCGTGATGTGAGAGGCCGCCGTGACGGTGTTGAGCGTAGCACGCTTGATGGAGGCGTTGTCGTGTTCAGCAATGACGAGCGCCCTCATGTCAGATCACCTTGGCTTCGTTCTTGAGCTTGGCCACCAGCGTGGCGACGTCGGGCACCTTGATGCCGGCGGAGCGCTTGGGCGGCTCGCTGACCTTGAGTGTCTTGAGGTGCGGCTTGATCTCCACGCCCAAGTCGGCGGGCTTGAAGATTTCCAGCTGCTTTTTCTTGGCCTTCATGATGTTGGGCAGCGTCACGTAGCGCGGCTCGTTCAGGCGCAAGTCGGTGGTGATGATGGCTGGCAGCGTGAGCGAGACCGTTTCGAGGCCGCCGTCGACTTCGCGGGTCACCTTGGCACGACCCTCCGCCACTTCGACCTTGCTGGCGAAGGTGGCTTGCGGCAGGTCACACAAGGCGGCGAGCATCTGGCCAGTCTGGTTGCAGTCGTCGTCGATGGCTTGTTTGCCCAAAATGACCAGGCCCGGCTGTTCCTTGTCGAACAACGCCTTAAGCAGCTTGGCGACGGACAAAGGTTGCAGCTCGTCGGTGGTTTCGACGAGGATGGCGCGGTCGGCGCCAATGGCCATGGCAGTGCGCAGGGTCTCCTGGCATTGTGCAACGCCGCAAGAGACGGCAATGACTTCCGTGACGATGCCTTTTTCCTTCAGGCGCACAGCCTCTTCGACCGCGATCTCGTCGAAAGGATTCATGCTCATCTTCACATTGGCGATATCGACACCGCTGTTGTCGGACTTCAAGCGAACTTTCACGTTGCAGTCGACCACGCGCTTCACGGGGACCAGAACTCGCATGACTCATCTCCAATAAATTACGGAGGACTGTTTACACAGAGAGAATGGACCGGTACTGCATCAGCGCCGTCCCTCAATAGAGACAGTAAGAGTGTCTCGCGCAGATGCTGCACACTCGCTGACAGATGCGCGAGGGCTAGTTCACGTCGTCTTTCTTTATTTGATTCTCACTGATGACTCGTCCCCACTTCTCGGCATCGCTGCGGATCAAAGCGCTTAGATCTGTATTAGCGCTGATTGAAGCTCCGCCCATGGCGACGAACCGCTGCCGGACACCCGGGTTCTCCACTGCCGACTTAAACGCCACCGACAATCCGTCGACTGCTGACTTTGGAGTCGACTTTGGGACGAAAATGCCAATCCACGCCGAAGCCTCAAATCCAGGCAAGGTTTCGGCGATGGCTGGAACTTCAGGAAGGACGCTCATACGGGTGGCACTCGTCACTCCAAGGGCGCGCAGCCTACCGTCCTTAACCGCCGGCAGGAGCGTTCCCAGATCGCCGGACATGAAATCAATTCGGCCCCCGATAACGTCGTTCATCGCTGCCGCAGCTCCTTTGTATGGTACGTGCACCATCTTCGCTTTCGCTCGACTCTGGAGCATCATCCCCACAAGGTGATTTGTCGTTCCGATGCCTGGGGAACCGAACGATACTGCGTTCTCCTCCGCTGCCGCAGCATTCAGGAGAGCCGTAAGGCTTGTGTGCGGCGAAGACGCTCTGGTCACCACAAGGTACGGCAGCGAAACGAGGCCCGCAACAGGCACTAGGTCCTTTAACGGGTCGTACTTAACGGCGCTGTTGAGGAGGGGATTGATGACGAGCGTGGCCGTGCTTCCAAGGAGGATGGTCTTCCCGTCTGGCGGGCTAGTGGTGACGTACGAGGCGGCGACGCTTCCGCCCGCACCCGGCTTGTTGTCAATCACCAGGTTTCCAGCCTCTTTTGGGAAAGCCTGCGCCACGACGCGAGCCACTGAATCTGCGCCCCCTCCCGCAGCGAATGGGACCACGAACCGGACAATGTTGCCCGCCGTGGATTGGGCCGACACGAGCAGAGGACTGGAGCCACCCAGGACAGCACAAGCCCAGCAATGAAAGTCTCTTCTACGCATTGTTCTTTACCATGTTGATAAGGTTGTCGCAAGTCCGCACGCGGCCCATCCGCGGAAACACATTGGTCACGCTCATACGATGTGCTTCCTCACTTGTACTGCTCATGGCATCCTCTACGAAGACCTGGTCGTAACCCCTTTCGTAGGCATCACGAGCCGTTGATTCAACGCCGATGTTGGTGGAAATACCAGCGAGCACAATTGTTTGAATGGATCGACGCCGCAGCTGCAGGTCTAGCTCCGTGCCGTAGAACGCTCCCCATTGACGCTTGACGATCACGATATCGCCAGCCTCCTTTGACGGCTCAATGACCAACTGCGACCAGTCATCCGGCCGCCGAACGGGAGACGCCGGGGGCGCATCGGTCAGAGGCGAGAGCGCGTCGGTACCTTCGTTACTGGTCTCGACACGAACGAAAACCACCAAACCTCCGACCTGGTGGAACCTGTCCACCAGGCGTCGCGAAGCCTCAACGACGGCCAAGCCGTCTCTTGGCGCAAGGTTCATGCCAACGATTCCTCTTTGCAGGTCGATCAAGACCAGCGCTGAACGCTTCGACGGTATTTGCGTGTCATTCATCATTATCCTTTCGCTTGTTGAACCTAAATCCCAAATAAACCTAAATCATTTCACCCAGTGCGTGTCCCTCTCGTGTCGCTGCCAGGATGTCTCGAGCGACCTTGCAGTCGCCGATTCGATGCACCTCAATGCCCATCTCCTTCAACGGAGCCTCGAGATCAGCATTGGGAGCACGAGGAGTGGAGTAGGTGAGAAGAGCGACGTCGTCGATGTATATTGGGTCGCCCTTATAAACGTGGTTGATTTGCAAGCGCCCGCTTTCTTCAAACTCGGCCGTCCACGCCGGCTCTGACAAGCACTGATAGCGAATTCGCTTCTCCTGAAAGCGCCGGAGAATCCTTTGACGTGATGTCAATGCGACCTCTTCGGCGATCGCCTGCCTGGGCGTAACGACGACCACTTCGCTGAAGAGATCACGAAGGCGCTCCGCGCCAGCATACGTGCCGTCAGTGTGGTCCATGTCAAACAGGACCGCGGTACCTTCCTGCTTCTGCGTGTACCGTTGGACGTCCATGAGCGTTTCGCGAAGGTCCTTGATCAAACCTGAATTTCCCAGTTCAGCAGGAAATACCGCGGGCCACACCATCGTGGATCCCGTCGCCAGGACTACGACGTCCGGGCGCAGGTTCGCGATCATGGACACGGTCGCGCGGCAGTTCAGAATCAATTCGACGCCAAACTCCTTGGCTTTCGCTTCCAGATAATCAAAGACACTGGACACTGACTCGCTAATCGGCAATTTCGACTGCAGCCATGCTTTCCCTCCGAGTTGAGGTGAAGCACCAACGACCGTCACGTGGTGACCTCGCGCCGCCGCTACCCATGCTGCCTGCAGGCCTGCAATGCCGGCACCGACGACAACCACCTTGCGCCTCGCCCGAACCGCCGGTGGCACATATCCCACCTCGTCGGTCCGCAGTACCAATGGGTTGTTAACACACACAAGGGGGTTGTGATCGACGATCGTCTTCCAGCAGGTATTGCACGATACGCAGTAGCGGATGTCCTTTGCCTTGCCCAGCCGGGCCTTGTTTGGCCACTCAGGGTCGGCTATCAGCGCACGTCCAAGCGCGATCAGCTCTGCGTCTCCGCGTTGGAGAATCCCTTCGGCTTCAGCCGGATCTGTGATGCGCCCGAGTGCCGCCGTCGGTATGCAGCCGGTCCCTTCGCGCATCCGCTTCATCAGGTCAAGGTAGGGGACTCGAGGGTAGCTGTCGTCCGGAATATGCATCTCCAAGGAGTTGTGATGCGACCCTTGGGCGTAACATAGGTAATCCACGGAGCAGGCCTCGGCGACATGACGCGCGATCCGACCGCCTTCATCAGGTGAAATGCTATCGGTCACGCCGTCGTCTGCGGGGAGCTTCGCACCAATGATGAACCCGCTTCCGCATCCAGCCCTGATTGAGGCAATCAGTTCGCGCAGAAAGCGCGTCCTTCCTTCGAACGATCCGCCGTACTCATCCGTTCTGTTGTTGGAGTGCGCAGACAGGAATTGGTGAATGAGGTGGCCGTGTCCAGCAGACAGTTCGACACCCGAGAACCCGCAATCCTGCATCCGCATGGCAGATACGGTTGCGAGTTTGATCAACTCCAAAATCCGCGTCGGACTAAGCGGCTCTGGCATCGTCCAGCTCAGATCATCCGGCAGAGCCGATGGGCCAATAGCCCCGTAGTTTCGGCCAGGAACGTGTCGCCCGCGTCCCGAATCTTGGATCTGACCTATCAGCCTGCAGTCTTCACTTTCGACGGCATCCGCAAGTCGCCGGAGATCACTCTCCATGGACGCGTCGAACGCCCTTATGCGAGAGCTTTGCTGGTGTGGTGCGATCCCAATCGGCTCGGTTACAACGGCAGCGGCACCTCCTTTTGCACGATTCTTGTAGTAATTGATCAGTCTGTCTTGAACACCATTCCCAGAATCGACGTGAGGCGAAATCGACGCGTGGATGATCCTGTTTCTAAGCCGCTTGCCCGCCAAATGCGTAGGACTGAACAGCGCGGGATATGCCAATTCGATATGCTTCATGTTGTACCTGGAGCGAAGCCGCTCCCCGCGAAAAAAGACGCATTAGTTGACGTTCGAGCGACCACTGTTTGAACTGCAGCTTCTGAACCAGTGGACTCGCAGACACTGCGCTGCAAAAGACACAGATGTGAGCATCATGCATGGAGATCCGTAGCAGAGCTGCAGCGCTTTTCGTGAAGGTCTCAGAAGTCGTGCCGAAGGCCGAAGTCGAAACCGGTCTTGCGCATGGTCGCCTTGCTGTCGTGCGCCACGTCTGCGTATACGGTAGTGCGCTTGGACAGCGCATGATAGTAGCCAATGGCGGTGCGCGACTGCAGTGTTCCCGCAGCGCTGTCTTCCTTCAGTCGGCCGTGCGCAATGAGAACCTGCCCCGAGGCTCCTGTCGGGACCACCGCCGCCAGAGACCAGCCCTTCCGTTCCGCACCAGTAGTGAAGCGACCGGTGCCGTAAAAGGCTCGCAAGGACGCAAAGCTGAATTGATACGAGGCGGTGAGTGCGTGCCAGAAATCGCGGTTCGCCCCTGGGTTCTCGTAGCCGTACGCCACGCGCAGCGGCTTGGCGTCGTACACGAGCGAGAGGCTGACTGGCCGATGCGGGTATGGCGCTAGAGGCGGCGTGTTGCGGTCAATCGAAACCATGGCAGTTGCCTTGACGGGCCCGATGGGAAGGCTGTACTTGACCTGGTCATCCACCCGCAGCGGACTTATACCCCCAGTGTGGATCGTGAGAAGGGAGGCGATCGTCCCATGCCCGAAGGGGTCCGCGGGGACCATCGCGTCTATGTAGGCCGGCGTGTAATCGCGCCCGAGCTGCAGCGTGCCCCACCGGTTACTCCGCAAACCGAGATAGGACTGACGGAAGAAGCGGGCGGCTTCCGTGGGCGCACCCGTGTCAATGTTGAAGCGGTGCTCCAGTGTGAAGAAAGCCGAAAGCCCGCCGCCCAGGTCCTCCACGCCGCGAAAACCAAGACGGCTTCCGGTCCCATTGTTTACCACCAAGTTGTCGCTGCCGATCGGGCGACCCACAGTTGCATCGGCGCGGCCATACATAGTGACCGAGGATTGCGCGTGCGCTGCGCCAAAGGCTGCGAGTGCAGCGGCGGCTGCGGCAAAAGAAATCATTTTCAAGTTCTGTCTCCTGGTTTGAACAAGGCAGTCGCTGGGACGCAGCAGATGGCTGCCGCACATGATGTCATCATAATGTCATTACGTACGAATGGTCAACAGGATTTTTTACCGAAGTGCTTCACTTAATTTCGGCAGCGGCGGCTGACCAAGCCAAACGGGGGGTGCAGAAGCCGGTTGGCCGCTCCGCGTCTTGAATCGTGAGGACTGGTGATGCGACGTGGACCATGCTCGGTCACACGCCATCATCTTCTGCCTGCTGCGCGGCTTCTCGGTGGTGCGGTGGGTGCGCTGGAGCGCTGACTTCGCTGGACGTACATGGACGCCCCCTATGCCAAGCCCACATTTGCGACAACTTTAAGAGTGTGGCGTCCGTCAGCGCTGCTACCCGAGAGCACCCCCCTTGAATGATTTGGTCGGCTGCGCCTACCAGCGTTGGCGTATCGAGCGCCACTACCAAGACCTCAAGCAGGACTTCGGCTTGAGGCTGAATCACCCCGGTTTTTGAGGAGGCTCAAATCTCTGAGAGGATTGAGCCATGAAGAAGTCGAACAAGTTCTCACCCGAGGTCCGCGAGCGCGCGGTGAGGATGGTGCAGGAGCACCGTGTGGAGTACCCGTCGCTGTGGGCCGCCATCGAGTCCATCGCGCCGAAGATTGGTTGCGTGCCGCAGACGCTGCACGAATGGGTCAAGCGTGTCGAGGTCGATAGCGGCGTGCGCGAAGGCGTCACCAGCAGCGAAGCACAGCGGGTCAAGGATCTGGAACGCGAAGTCAAAGAGCTGCGCCGAGCCAACGAGATCTTGAAGTTGGCCAGCGCGTTTTTCGCCCAGGCGGAGCTCGACCGCCAGCTGAAGTCCTGAGGAATTTCATCGACAAGCATCGCGATACGTACGGGGTCGAGCCGGTCTGCAAGGTTCTGCAGGTCGCCCCGTCAGCGTATCGGCGGCATGCTGCCCTGCAGCGAGAACCTCACAAGCGCTGCGCACGGGTTCGTCGAGACGATGTGCTGATTCCAGAGATACAGCGCGTCTGGCAGGCCAACATGCAGGTCTATGGTGTCAAGAAAGTCTGGCGCCAACTAGTTCGCGAAGGCGTGATGGTGGCTCGCTGCACGGTCGAGCGCTTGATGCGCAATCTGGGTCTGCGCGGTGTCCGGCGAGGCAAGGTCATTCGCACCACCAACGGGGATGCCAAGGCACCGTGCCCGCTGGACCGGGTCAACCGGCAGTTCCGGGCTGAGCGTCCGAACCAGTTGTGGGTCAGCGACTTCACGTACGTGTCGACCTGGCAGGGCTGGCTGTACGTGGCCTTCTTCATCGACGTGTTCGCCCGCCGCATCGTGGGCTGGCGGGTGAGCAGTTCAATGCGCACGGACTTTGTGCTCGATGCGCTGGAGCAAGCTCTGTATGCCCGGCAGCCCGAGCGTGATGGAAGCCTGATTTGCCACAGCGATAGAGGCTCGCAATACGTCAGCATCCGGTACTCCGAACGGCTTGCTGAAGCGGGCATCGAGCCCTCTGTGGGCAGCAAAGGTGACAGCTACGACAACGCGTTGGTCGAGACCATCAACGGGCTCTACAAGGCCGAGTTAATCCATCGCCGGGCGCCGTGGAAAACCAAGGAAGCGGTGGAGTTCGCGACGCTCGAATGGGTGTCCTGGTTCAACCACCATCGCCTGCTCGAACCCATCGGGTACATCCCGCCTGCAGAAGCTGAGGCAAACTACTACCAGCAACTCGCCAGTCAGCCCACCGCGTTGGCGGCCCGACTTAAACCAAATAGCCTCCTCAAATCCCGGTGCGGTTCAATGTCGACGGTGATGTCGCGGCGAGCAAGTTGCTATACGTCCTTGCATCGCGCGCTCGCAAAAACTTGCACCTGATCTCGGAGGCGGGTCGATCGCGTGGCAGACGCGGAGATTACGCGCCCACCGAGGCGCTGCTCCGCTGTGAGTTCGATTACGACGGTTACTAAGGGCAGCGCCCCGCGGCCCATGATATCTGCGGCGAAATCTCGGACCACATCGGGAGGGACGCTTAATGCTGGAAAAGCGCGCGACCGTCTTCGGGTGTTGCCGAAGACACCCCAGTGTCAAACCAAACGTCGTCCGCGTACTGTTAGGCGCCATAGCAGCAGCCGGACGAGAAAGGGAGAGGTCATGCGCGGGATGATCATCACGGCTATTAGACCAATCCACCGCTTCGCACGACAGTCCACCGATCATTCATTCCCATATGACATGTTTCACAACCGACAGTCGTTCGAAGTGCAAACTCGACTGGCCGCAACCAGCCTGGAGCAGTCGCATAACCCAACCTCCGGGGCAAAATATCCATCTCGAACACTGAGGCCATACTGCCTTTTCAACGGTTCCGCCGTACCCAGTTTGTGACGTTGCCCCTTGGGATAACCAAGGGGCAAAAAACACTACCCCATCAAGTCAGCGACATCGCTGGTGGTGCCGTCTGATGGTGACCGCATGAGCACTCCAGCCAGCCGCAACGCCTCCAGAACCGCCTCCAACGCGGAGACAGGGAAGGAAGCCACAGTGTCAGAGCCAGCAGCGCCACGCTTGCCTTTGCCTTTGCCATTGCCACGCCCCTTCTTCTCCCACTTAGCCTTTGCCGCAGCGATTTCCGCCTCGACGAGCTTGCGCAGCTCCTGGTTCTTGCGCTTGACCGTCGAGGGCACATGGCAGTGATCCAGCAGCTCCTGCGGAGGCTCCACCAGCCGCTCCAGCGACAACAAGTTGGCCAGCCCAGGGATCGCCATGCGGCACTGGGTCTTCCAGGGGATATCAATGTCAATGCGCAAGCGCTCCTGAATGCGCTGTTTGATCGGCGACTTCTTCCACTCGCCTGACTTGATTTGAGGGTACTGGTTAACCGGCTTACCCTTGAGATACCAGGCGAGCACCAACTGATCACGTTCCGACAGAAGGTCAATATGGCGCTGCTGAGGTTTGTTGACCCGATAGTCCGCATCCACCTTCAGCAACGAGCGCAGCCAGTTGAACTCACGCTTGTAGCTCTCTTGCCCCTTGACACCGCGCCAGGCTTCTGGCTTCTCCAGCCCATGGGCAGCGAGATATTTAGAGCTGAGCTTGATTTCCACCCGAAGCACGCGCTGGCCAAGTACGTAGATGGCGCTCTCCACCTCGGGCGAGGGAAAGCTGGAGAACTTGCGCGGCTGGTGTCGGTCCTTCACATAGAACAAGACCGAGCGCTTGTCCACCTTGTTGATATACCAGGACTGATTGTCTCCGGTCGCTGCAACTCCAATCTTCTTCGATACTTTCTCACGTTGATTTTGGGGCGACTTGAGGACCACCCCAGCATACTGCTTGAGCTTCTTCAGAAAGCTTATAGCGTCCTTTGCGGATTCATACTTCAAGCAGTAGATCAGGGTGACCGCCTGCAACTCGCAGTGCTCTACACCGATTGTCTCCACATACTCGGGATTGACCCCATCTTTGATCAAGTGGAGTTGAACCATATATTTCTGGGTCAATGCCGCTTGGTAGACCGTATTGCTCATCAACACGTTGTTCCCAATAAGTGTCGCGGGGTGATTCGATGAGATATGGTATCCGCAGACTCGGTACTCAGCGTTGAGTTTTGCTGTGATCTTGTTCTGAGCTTCCGTCAAACCCTGAATATGGTCGCTCATGGCATTGAGGTTGCAAATCTCGTTGTTGTTAAAAATGATGCCATACTTTGCTGGAAGTTTTACGAACCCATGCTTTTTGATGGGCTCTGGCATATAGAAGATGGACGTTTGGGAATCAGACATAAACTCTTTCAATGGTGATAGTTGGCGCTTTGGCGGCGATGATCCTGACTGGGTGATGGCGCCGCTCACATGCTCACACTCAATTGCTTTACATGATTGGCTGGTTTGATCGATTGATTTGATTGGTTGGTCATACTTATTGAATTACTACAAAACAGTGCATTTGCGCGGTGCTCGATCTCGTCAACCGGCCCTATTAATGCTCAAAAACAAGCGCTTTTTTGACGTCAACGTGGTTTTTATTAACGTCATGCTCAGTTGATAAAACCCCGTTTTATGCCGTGGCAGATCCCTTCCAAAGGGAACCTGAATTCAGAACATTGCGCAAATCCTTAACGCTCCAAACGGCAATACGGCTGCCCAGCTTTTTAGGAGCGGGCAAAGCGCCGGATTTGCACAGCCGCCAGACGGTCGCGCGGGATACCCCCAGCAGCATCAGCACCACGGGCAGGCGAACAAAGGCTTCATCGGGAAGGCCGCTGAAGTTGCGCAGAGGATCGGGAAGGCAGGAACAGCCCTCATGCATCCCCGCGACGGCACCGCTTGATCAGTCACTACAGCCAGCATCTTTTCGTTCATGGACGAACTCCATCAAAGTGCTACGGGCAGAACGCAACATGCGCATGCCCAGCTGAAAGTCTTTACATTTCTTTTTTTGGAATGTTGGTCAACTCGCTGCAAAGCCGCGCCAAAGCTGGCTTTGCAGACCAAGCGATGTGCGCCGAGCTGCGTCTGATCTGACGGTGCGCAATGCAGCGCGCACCGTCGAGAGGAAGAAGGGAAATGGAAGCTTGCGCCGCGACGCAGACGAGAGGAAGAAGGGAAATGGAAGCTTGCGCCGCGACGCAGACGAGAGGAAAGAGAAAAATCGAAGCGAGCGCGCGACACCAACTAGGAGGAAAGAGGTGCACCCGGTGCCGTGCTGGTGTACAAACAAGGAGAGGAACGAGGCGCCACTGATGACGCAAGCGGCACGAGGAAAGTGGCGCCACTCACTCTTGGCGATCCCTTTCATAGGCGACGCCTACGGCGGCTATTTATCAGGCAGACAAAACCGCAGCCAATCCAATATCAACTAGTAACCACAGCCATGAAAAAACAAGAATCATTACTCATCTCTCCAAAAAATTGGACGTGCGAGTTTTTCATCGAATTAATATCGAATTCTGAAGAGCCTGAAACACCACAAAAGAAGACTGATATTGACATCAATAAGAAGGAAGCCCCCAATAATATTGCGGGGCTTTTGGGATTGCAGAAAACTAGATCGAAACCCACTTCGATTGAATCAAAAGGCGAGCCAAAAATAAGAGAAATAATTGAGAAGATACTAGCAAATGAAGCTCCAGCAATTAAGCCCAGAACAAAACTTCATAGAATAATTTGGTACAGAATATGGCTTTATCTTATTCTTCGCGGCGTACTGAATAAGGATTATTTCATTGAGCATTACACCGGCTGGAGAGAATCAAAGGGATCGCAATATTTTGAAGTTTTATGCATCACCGAAAATGAAGCGACTAACCAAAAGTCAACTCCCATTGATATTTTTCTGTTGTGCGGCATCCCATCAAAAGAAGAAATAGATACTCAAATTGAATTGATAGCCCCCTAATTTCACATCAACCAATCAAGAAAATAACCAAGAAGGGCATCATCGAAGTAATAGGCAGAAAAAATCTCGGAGAAATTAAACTAGCCATAGATAAGGCAATCAATTCAGGAAAGATTGCAGAACTTAGAAAGGCCACAAGAAAAAATGCCCGACACAAGTACAGTGGAAATAGAGCCGATCTTTATCGAGAACTGGTGAAGAAATATGGGTTAAAAACCAAAGAAAGCATTTTCACGAGAGGGGTGTCGGAGTTTGTTGAGACAAAGGCGAAATAATTTATTAAGTTGCGTTGGTCAATTAAACTACGCTCTCTCAATTTTACTCACGCATATAACCAATGAATATCCGCGAATTCGATTGGTAAAGCGACAGGACTCCGTCATTTTCATATGAATGGCTTTTCTGCGCGCTTTTCACTTCTGGCAACTTCCCTGACTTGACAACTGCAGGCAAATGGAGGTTTATTTGCGCAATATCGCTGATATTGACTGCCAAAATCGATAGTGCCGGCATTGTGGTATAATGCCGATGAGCTGATATTGATTTTTGATTAGTTGGCTTGATTTGGCCAGTGATCGAAAAAGCAATATCAACTTTCTTCCTGCCTGCATTCCCGGGCCTATTCCCCCCGTTTGATTCCACCGAACGCCGTGCCACCACGGTGGCTCGCTTGCGCGCGGCTGTCGCCATGACAGCACGCATGGCGCAGCCGTGGCCGTGGTCATCGCCGTGGTCGTGGCGGTATGGCGGCGTTTCGCGCCAGGGTCTGTAGCGGGAAGGAGCGAGTGCAGCGCCGCGCTTTGCGTGGTTCGGTGCTTGGCACTCGGCACAGCGCTTTTCGTCTTTTCCTTTCCCTTCCTTTTCTCTCTTTCTTTTC
Organism: Acidovorax sp. SRB_24; assembly: GCF_012931925.1. NCBI lineage: Bacteria > Pseudomonadati > Pseudomonadota > Betaproteobacteria > Burkholderiales > Comamonadaceae > Acidovorax > Acidovorax sp. SRB_24. The sequence goes on along the minus strand of NZ_MWOM01000020.1, from coordinate 49,241 downwards.
AGGAGCATTTCCATGACCTCTTCGCCTGGTCAGGCCGCCGCATTGGCGCGTTACGAACAACAACGCCGCCCTTTGTTCCCCTTGGGCCAAGTGCTGATCACGCCCGGTGCGCTCGACATGCTCGAAGTGCTGCAGTTGGCGCCGCTGCCGTTTGTGCTTCGCCATGTCGCCGGGGATTGGGGTGACTTGTGCGACGAGGACAAGCAAGCGAATGCGGCAGCGCTCACGTATGGCAGCGGTTTGCTGTCCGCCTATGACATTCCCCCGAACCACCGGCTGTGGATCATCACTGAGGCTGACCGGCGCTCGACCACGCTGCTGCTGCCGGAGGAATACTGAGCAATGCAGCATTCCTACCATTGCCACCCCCGGCTGGGCGCTGGCATGCACGGCCCCATGGTGGGCAACCAGCGGCTGCATGTGCGCCAGGGCGAGGTTGACGCCACTTGCGGCTACCACTGCGTATTGATGGCGCTGATGGTGTTTGGCCAAGTGCGGCGCAATGCGCTGATTTGGGACACCAAGGATGCGAGGCTGGAAGCGTTGCGCAAGTTGGCGCAGCGGTACTACTTCGATGGCTGCGAGGTTGAGGAACTACAGCAGCAACTGGCCCCCTATGCCGAGCGGGTGCACTGCAAGGAATTGCGCTCGCGCGTGGCGGAACGCACCTTGGATGTGCTGGCCGAAGGCAAGCTGTGTTTAGTGTGCTTTTCTACCGAGCGCTACATGCACTGGGTGCTGGCCGTGGGGGTGCGCTGCGCGGTGGGAGAGCGCAGCGATTTGCTGGTGCTGGACCCCGCCATGGCACCAATACCGCTGGTGCCGTGGAATGCCATGCTGACCGGCTGGGCGAGCAAGCAGCCACGGCGTGTGGTGGCAACCTTCAGTGAGCGCGTGAACATCGACGCTGTGTTGGTGCTGTCGCCTGTGCCGCAGGCGCAAGAGGACGAGTAGCCCCGTTCGGCTCGTTCGTCCCTTCGGTTTTCATTCCCCTTTTCTTTTCTCCATTTCCGCCTTTCGTCGCGCCGAGCTTTGTGCAAGGTGCGGCTGCCGCATGGGCGGGAGTTGCTTCTGTGCGTTATTTCGCTTCTTTGGAGGTGCTTTCCATGCTCGACGATTCCTTGACGCCCGAGCCGTTTGAGCGGCTGCTGACCGCACTGTTGGAGTTGCCGCCGCCACAGTCGCCCCATGAATATGGGGATGGTGCGGCGCAACTGCTGCTCGAAGTAATGGACACGGCGCTGCACACTCCCCCCGCGTGGGCGCAGCGCATGGCGGCGGTGCGGTATTTCTGCAAGCATGCCCGCCACCGCCTGGGCGTGGGGTCCTTGCGGGATCTACAAGCCTTGCTGGAGCAGTACCCGCCAAGCGACGAAGGCGATGGTGAGGTGGCCCGACTACTGTGGAACGTGCACACCGGGGAGCATGTGCGAGCGCTGCGTGTGCTGGTGTGGTTTCTGGCTGTGCACGACATCACCGGGCTGGTGCAATGGCCTGCGTGGATGCATACAGTTGGTTTTGAGGAAGCTTTGCGCGAGTCGCTGGATACGCTGGGCGCTGTGGCTGCGCTGCTTTTGTGGCAAGCCAAGTCGGGGCGAACAGACCATGCTTGGGTGCTGAGGTTTGCCCGGAGGGTGCTGGGGCGTTCGGTCAGCGAGGGCCATGCCATGCTGGCGTTTCGGGATGCGGCAGAGGCGATGGGCGTGCCGCAACTGGTGCTGGCGCGGCAAGTGGCCCATTTGGAGCGGGCTGCGATGGGCGTTGACGATGCGCCGGGCCTGCGTGTGCTGTGGTGGCAGTGTGTGGCTGATGCATTGCAAGCGCATATAGCCCAGGAGCAGGGCAACAGCGATGAATGGCGCGTCGAACTGTCACCGGCTGCGGCATTGCGCTACGCCGAAGCGGGGGTGGTGCTGGAGCCGCAGGCGCGGGCGCTGCGAACTGATACACCAATCGCCACGGCGATGCGACTGAGCCAAAAGAGCTGGGCTCAGGGGTTGGGGCTCTGGCTGGAGATTGAGGGCGAGGGGCGGCTGTCGGCTGCGCACCAAGCGGCGATTGCCGAGCGGTTTGAGGCGGCAGGGCACCTGGCGCCGCAGCTACGGTATTTGAACGCTGTCAGTGGTCAGCGCGCCACATGGCTGGCGACATGGCGCTGGGAAGATGCTTTGTGGATGTCCCGCGATATGGCGGTGGCCGATGTCAGGCGCTGGGCGCAGGACACAGCGCTGATTGCTGCCGAGCACTGGTTGCTGATGCGCGGCATGGCGACGCTGGCAGGAAAGCCGATGGGGCCTGCTGCCGAGCTGGCGGCTGGTAATGTAAAAATGGAAGCCACCAATGAAAAAAGTTCTAGAGCCTGGGGGCGCTAGAACTTCTTCATGCTGGTGTGGTGCCACTTTCGCTGCCATTAAGTGGCTGAAAGCAACCGTATAACCAGCCGTATAACGATTTGATGACTTGCTAAAAAGTTGTTTGAAATCAACAACTTAGAGCTGCATCTGGCGGAGACTGTGAGATTCGAACTCACGGACGGTTGCCCGTCGGCAGTTTTCAAGACTGCTGGTTTAAACCACTCACCCAAGTCTCCTGGAAGGAGCTGCGTATTCTAGCGGGTCACCGCAGCGTCCGGCGCCGCCCGGACACGGCCCGACCGAGCCGGGAGGCCTGGGCACACGGGCAGGCCGGCAGAAACGCCTGTTTTGGACGTTTTTGGCCGCAAACGCTGATGGAGCAAGCGCTTCGAGCTACCGAAATAGGATTTGCCAGGGGCCAAAGGCCGCTAATGGACGCCCGATGTGTCCATGCGCGCGGTCGTGGCGTTGAGCAGCACTTCGGGCTCCTGGGCGTCCACCCAGTCCTGGTTGTTCAGGCGGGCGTGGAGCTGTTCGGTGTTGAGTTCGTCGGTCCACTTGGCCACGACCACGGTCGCCACGCCGTTGCCGATCAGGTTGGTGAGCGCGCGCGCCTCGGACATGAAGCGGTCGATGCCCAGGATCAGCGCCAGCCCCGCCACCGGCACATGGCCCACGGCCGACAGCGTGGCCGCCAGCACGATGAAGCCGCTGCCGGTAATGCCGGCAGCGCCCTTGGAGGTGAGCAGCAGCACGGCCAGCAGCGTGATCTCCTGCGTCAGTGTCATGGGCGTGTTGGTGGCCTGGGCGATGAACACGGCGGCCATCGTGAGGTAGATCGAGGTGCCGTCGAGGTTGAACGAGTAGCCGGTGGGGATGACCAGGCCGACGGTGGATTTCTTCGCGCCCAGGTTCTCCATCTTCTCCATCATGCGCGGCAGCACCGACTCGCTCGACGACGTGCCCAGCACGATGAGCAGTTCCTCCTTGATGTACTTGATGAACTTCCAGATCGAAAAACCGTGGAAGCGCGCAATCGAGCCCAGCACCAGGAAGATGAACAGCAGGCAGGTCAGGTAGAAGGCGCCCATCAGCTTGCCCAGCGACAGCAGCGAGCCCACGCCGTACTTGCCGATGGTGAATGCCATGGCGCCGAACGCGCCGATGGGGGCGACCTTCATGATGTAGCCGACGATGGTGAACAGCACATGCGAGGTTTTCTCGATCATGTCGAACACCAACGTGCCGCGCCCGCCGAAACGGTGCAGCGCGAAGCCAAACATCACCGCGATCAGCAGCACCTGCAGGATCTCGCCCTTGGCAAACGCATCGATCAGCGTGGTGGGGATGATGTTCATCAAGAATTCGGTGGTCGTGCCCAGCTTGCCCGGCGCGGTGTAGGCGGCGATGGCTTTGGTGTCGAGGCTGGAGACGTCGACGTTCATGCCGGCGCCCGGCTGCAGCACATTGACCACGAGCAGGCCGATGACCAGCGCGATGCCGCTGACCACCTCGAAATAAAGCAGCGCCAGGCCCCCCGTGCGCCCGACTTTCTTCATGTCTTCCATGCCGGCGATGCCGACCACGACGGTGCAAAAGATGATGGGCGCGATGACCATCTTGATGAGCTTGATGAAGCCGTCGCCCAGCGGCTTCATCTTCTCGCCCAGCGCGGGATAGAAATACCCCAGGAGCACGCCGACCACCACGGCGGCAAGCACCTGCAGGTAGAGCGAGCGGTAGAAGGGAAGCTTTCCCGCAAGGCGTGGGTGGGTGGCCATGGTGCCTCCGCTGGAGTGATGCCCGGATTTAGCGCTTTCTGCGGCGGGTTTCCGCCCGTGCGGGTGGAAAACCACACACCCAGCATGCTGGAGGGGGCGGCACAGCGCGTGGCCCAGAGACGTTTTGGGCAAAAAGCGCCTCAAACCCTTTCTGCGTAAGCGAAAGAAGCTCTCTTTTTTGATTTTCCTGGCGTGGAATGCCGCGGTGGCGCGGCGCCGGCACCGGCTTTGTCCGCGACCCGAACAGGTGTTGCGTGTGCTTGCCGGGCGCCGCGCTGCGGTCGGCGCCCGCGGATCGCTCCCGCCAAAGCAAACTGCCTCCAGACCCGTTCACGGTCTGGAGGCAGCTGTGGGGGAGTGCGGCGGAGGTTTAGCCGCGCACCGCGTTCGCGGCCGCCAGGGCCGTCATGTTGAGTACGCGGCGCACGGTTGCCGAAGGCGTCAGCACGTGCGCCGATGCGGCCGCGCCGAGCAGGATCGGGCCGATGGTCGCACCCTGGGTGCTGGTGACCTTGAGCACGTTGAACAAGATGTTGGCGGCGTCGAGGTTCGGGCAGATCAGCACGTTGGCCGCGCCGGTCAGCGTGGTCTCGGGCAGCGCGGCGGTCCGGATCACCTGCGACAGGGCGGCGTCGCCGTGCAGTTCACCATCGCACTCGATGTGTGGCGCCGCCTGCACGAACAGGTCGCGCGCCGCGCGCATCTTGCGCGCCGATTCGCGCGAGGACGAGCCGTAGTTCGAGTGCGACAGGAAGGCCACCTTGGGCGGCACGCCAAAGCGCTGCACCTCTTCGGCGGCCATCAGGGCGATGGCGGCGAGTTCGGCGGCGTCGGGGTTTTCGTTGATGTAGGTGTCGGCGATGAACAGCGTGTGCTTTTCCAGCATCAGGGCGTTCACGGTCGCCAGCTTGGGCGTGCCTTCCTTGAGGCCGATGACGTCGCGGATGTGGTCCAGGTGGCTGTCGAACTTGCCCACCAGGCCGCAGATCATGGCGTCGGCATCGCCGAGGTGCACCATGAGCGAGGCGATCAGCGTGTTGGAGCGGCGCACGGCGGCCTTGGCGGTCTCGGGCGTGATGCCGCGCCGGCCCATGAGGCGCTGGTAGGTTTCCCAGTACTGGCGAAAGCGCGGGTCGTCCTCGGGGTTGCAGATCTCCACGTCCTTGCCGGGCTGGATGCGCAGGCCGGCCTTGGCGATGCGTGCGGCGATCACGGCCGGGCGGCCGATCAGGATGGGCTTGGCCAGGCCGTCGTCCACGGCGGTCTGGACGGCGCGCAGCACGCGCTCGTCTTCGCCCTCGGCATAGGCCACGCGCTTTTGCGCCAGCTTGGCGGCGTGGAACACCGGGCGCATGAACATGCCGGTCTGGTAGACGAAGCGCGTCAGGCTCTCGCGGTAGGCGGCGATGTCGGCGATCGGGCGCGTGGCCACGCCGGAGTCGGCCGCCGCCTGGGCCACGGCCGGGGCGATGCGCAGGATCAGGCGCGCATCAAACGGCGTGGGGATCAGGTAGTCGGGGCCGAAGCTCAGGTCCTTGCCGGCATAGGCGGCAGCGACCTCGTCGCTCGGCTCGGCCTTGGCCAGGTCGGCGATCTGGCGCACGCAGGCCAGCTTCATGGCCTCGGTGATCTTGGTGGCGCCGCAGTCGAGCGCGCCGCGGAAGATGTACGGGAAGCACAGGACGTTGTTGACCTGGTTGGGGTAGTCCGAGCGGCCGGTGGCGATGATACAGTCGGGGCGCGCGGCCTTGGCCAGTTCGGGGCGGATCTCGGGCTCGGGGTTGGCCAGTGCCAGGATGATGGGCTTGTCGGCCATGGTCTTGACCATGTCCACCGTGAGCACGCCGGGGGCCGAGCAGCCGAGGAACACGTCGGCGCCGTGGACCGCATCGGCCAGCGTGCGCGCGTCGGTGTTTTGGGCATAGAGCGCCTTGGACGCGTCGTAGCCGCCGGGGCGGCCTTCGTAGACGACACCCTTGGAGTCGCACATGAAGATGTGTTCGCGCTTGACGCCCAGGCCCACCATCACGCCCACGCAGGCGATGGCGGCGGCGCCGGCGCCCGAGACGGCCACTTTCACGTCGCCGATCTGTTTGCCAACGAGCTCGAGCCCGTTGAGCAGCGCGGCGCTGGAGATGATGGCTGTGCCGTGCTGGTCGTCATGGAACACCGGAATGTTCATGCGCTTGGACAGCTCCTGCTCGATGTAGAAGCACTCGGGCGCCTTGATGTCTTCGAGGTTGATGCCGCCCAGCGTGGGTTCAAGCGCCGCAATGATGTCGATCAGCTTGTCGGGGTCGTTCTCGGCCAGTTCGATGTCGAACACATCGACGCCGGCGAATTTCTTGAACAGGCAGCCCTTGCCTTCCATCACCGGCTTGCTGGCCAGCGGGCCGATGTTGCCCAGGCCCAGCACGGCCGTGCCGTTCGTAACGACGCCGACCAGGTTGCCACGTGCCGTGTATTCGTGGGCCAGCGAGGGGTCGGCCTCGATGTCGAGGCACGGGTAGGCCACGCCGGGCGAGTACGCGAGGGACAGGTCGCGCTGGTTCGACAGCGGCTTGGTGGGCGTGACCGAGATCTTTCCCTTGTTGGGATTGCGGTGGTATTCGAGCGCGGCTTCGCGCAAAGCCTGTTCGGCGGCGGAGGTGGGATGTGCCACAGCGGACTCCTGATGACGTTGACTGGGGAGGAATGGAGAACGGAAAGATCACTCGCCTCGGGTAGGACGAGTGTGCCAGAGCCCATGGCAGCGGGGGTGGCTGCGGCGGGAAGGCTGCTTTGGCACAGCGGAGATCGGTTTGCGCAAGGTTCGGCCAGGTGTGGGGCGGGAAGGTGGGGTGCCACGCTTCCTGCGCGATTGCCCCATTTGTGCTATGCAAACTATAGCTTATGGCGCACGCCAGCGGGAGATTTGTGCGCAATTTGTTCATGCGCTGGCGCGGATTTCTGCCTGTCCCGCGGCGCAGTGCGCTGTGCACCGCGGGTGGCGCCCACGGGGTCAGTGGGCCTCGGCCTGCTTGGCGGCGGCGATGGTGGCTTCGGCGTCGTACCGGGCGCCGTTGAGGAACAGGTTCAGCAGCACGGCGGAGATGGAGGCCAGCAGGATGCCCGACTCGATCAGCGAGTGCAGCGCGTGCGGCATCCATTGCTTGAAGTTGGGGGCCACGAGCGGAATCATGCCGATGCCGATCGAAACCGCCACGATCATGGCATTGTGGCGGTTGTTCTTGAAGTCCACGCCGCTCAGGATGCGGATGCCGGTGGCCGCGACCATGCCGAACATCACGATGCCGGCGCCGCCGAGCACCACGGTGGGCAGGGACTCGACCAGTGCCGCCATCTTGGGCAGCAGACCGAGCACGATCAGGATGAGGCCGCCGGCCACGCACACATAGCGGCTGCGCACGCCGGTGACCGCCACCAGGCCGACGTTTTGCGAGAAGCTGGTGTAGGGGAAGGTGTTGAAGATGCCGCCGATCAGGGTGCCCAGGCCGTCGGTGCGCAGGCCGCGGCTGAGGTCTTGCTGCGAGATCCTGCGGCCGGTCATGTCGCCCAGCGCCAGGAACATGCCGGTGGACTCGATCATCACCACCACCATGATCAGCGACATGGTCAGGATCATGATCGGGTCGAAGATCGGCATGCCAAAGTGGAACGGCAGCACGATGTCGACCCAGGCCGCCTTGCCGACCTTCTCGAAGGTCATGAGGCCGGTGGCGGTGGCCACGATGGCGCCGACGACGATGCCCAGCAGCACCGCGATGTTGGCGATGAAGCCCCTGGCGTACTTCACCAGCAGCAGGATGCTGACCAGCACCACGCCCGCCACGCCCACGCCGGCCAGGTCGGCATAGCGCGGGTTGGGGACCGACGGCATGATGGAAAAGCCCTTGGGCAGGGGCGGGATGTCCGAGCCCGGGCCGGTCACCTGGGCCAGCCACTGTGCGTGCGAAGGGTTGACGATGGACGGCGCGGTCGGCCCCACGGGGTTGCCGAAGATCCAGTTCACGCCCACGCGCATCAGGCTGATGCCAATGACCGCAATGATGGTGCCGGTGACCACCGGCGGAAAGAAGCGCAGCATGCGTGAGACCGTCGGAGCAATCACGATGGACACCACCCCGGCGCCGATGATGGAGCCGAACAGCAGCTGCGCGCCGGCGGCGCCGGGGTTGTTCTGCGCGATGGTGACCATGGGCGCCACGGCCGCAAAGGTCACGCCCATCATCACGGGCAGCTGGATGCCGAACCAGCGCGTGGCGCCCAGCGACTGGATCAGCGTGGCGATGCCGCAGCAGAACAGGTCGGCGGAAATCAGCAGCGCGATTTCCTCGGGGCTCAGCTGCAGGGCGCGGCCGACAATGAGCGGCACGGCGACGGCGCCGGCATACATCACCAGCACATGCTGCAGGCCCAAGGCCGTGAGTCGGCCGGCCGGAAGTTTCTCGTCAACGGGATGGACCTGGGAAGTCATGGGTTTTCCTGGGTGGGCAGCGTGCTCCGGGGCGGGCTGAAATGGACTCAGAGGCAGAACAAGGGTTGGTGTATGGAAAAAGTGTATGCAATTCCGGGGTAAAAATTCATAGTGGAAACCCGCGCGAATGCGTTGGATGACCGCCGAAATTCGGCGCGTGCGCTCTCCGGCCCCGGGTCCACCGCGCCACGCCACGCCGGCAACGTGCGGGGCAAAAAAAAGCTACAGGCATGGCCATGGCCTGTAGCTGGCGCGTTCAGCGCGGCTGTGCTGGGCTCAGTAGCCCAGCGTCTTGCCGTCGGGGTTGCGCGGATCGGAGTAGCCGTAGAGCTTGCCGTCCCTGAGCTGGATGGTCTGCGTGCGGCCCATCGAGGGCTTGAGCGCCACGTTGTGGCCCCGCTGCTTGAGCAGGGCGATGGTGTCGGGGCTCAGGCCTTTTTCGATGCGCAGCTCGTCGGGCGTCCACTGGTGGTGCACGCGCGGGGTCGACGCGGCCTCGGCCGGGTTCATGCCGAAGTCGATGGTGTTGACCACGGTCTGCAACACGGTCGTGATGATGCGCGCGCCGCCGGGGCTGCCCGTGATCAGCACGGGCTTGCCGTCCTTGAGCACCAGCGTGGGCGTCATCGACGAGAGCGGGCGCTTCTTCGCGGCCACGGCATTGGCGTCGCCGCCCACGAGGCCGTAGGCGTTGGCCACGCCGGGCTTGGCCGAGAAGTCGTCCATCTCGTTGTTGAGCAGGATGCCCGTGCCCTTGGCCACGATGCCGCTGCCGAAGTTGGTGTTCAGCGTGTAGGTCACGGCCACGGCATTGCCGGCCTTGTCCACCACCGAGTAGTGCGTGGTCTGGTCGCTCTCGTACGGCTGGGGCTGGCCGGGCTTGATGCTTTTGCCGCTGCGCGCCATGTTGGGATCGATGCCCTTGGCCAGCGCCGCTGCGTAGCGCTTGGAGGTCAGGCCCTTGAGCGGAATCTTCACGAAATCGGGGTCGCCCAGGTATTCGGCGCGGTCGGCGTAGGCCAGCTTCATGCTCTCGGCCATGTAGTGGATGGTCTGGGCGCTGTTGGGCCCCCATTGTGCGATCGGCCACTGCTCCATCATGTTCAGGATCTGCACCAGGTGCGGGCCGCCGGAAGAGGGCGGCGGCATGGTGACGATCTCATGGCCGCGGTAGCTGCCCCGCGTCGGTTCGCGCTCGGCCACCTTGTATTCGCGCAGGTCTTGCAGCGAGAGGGCGCCGGGATACGGTGCCATCTCGGCGGCAATTTGTTGTGCGATGGCGCCTTCGTAGAACACCTTGGAGCCCTGCTGGCCGATCAGGCGCATGGACTGCGCCAGGTCTTTTTGCACCAGGGTGTCGCCGACCTGGAGCGGTTCGCCGTTGCGCCAGAAGATCTCGCGCGTGGCAGGCCATTGGCCCATGTTCTTCTTCTCCTGCTGCAGGATCTTGGCCAGCGGCTCGCTCACGGGAAAGCCCTTGTCTGCCAGCGCGACGGCCGGCGCGACCACCGTGGACAGCGGCAGCGTGCCCCAGGTCTTGAGCGCATGCTCCATGCCGGCCACCGTGCCGGGCACGCCCACTGCGTAGGGGGTGTAGAGCGATTTGCCATCGATCACATTGCCCTTGGCGTCGAGGTACATGTCGCGCGTGGCTTTGCCCGGCGCCACTTCGCGGAAGTCGAGCGCCACGCTTTTGCCGGTCTTGGCGTCGTACACCACCATGAAGCCGCCGCCGCCCAGGTTGCCCGCATTGGGCAAGGCGACGGCCAAGGCAAAGCCGATGCCCACGGCCGCATCCACCGCGTTGCCGCCGGATTTGAGGATGTCCAGGCCGATCCGCGACGCCAGTTCCTGCTCGGTGGCCACCATGCCGTTGCGTGCCACGACCGGGTGGAACACGTCCATGTCGAAGTCGTAGGCGGCGCTGGCCGCCTGGGCGGCGGCGGTCTGCTGCACGACCGCCGGCGTGGCCGCGGCGGGGGGCATCTGCTGCGGCGTGTTGCTGCAGGCGGCGAGGCTGGCGAGGGCCAGCGCAAGGCTGCTGGCCAGCAGGGTGTGGCGGATGTGCATGCTTGTCTCCTCGGGCGTAAAAAAGGACTTGCACCGATGGCGGGGCAAGTCCTTGGCAGTGTAGAGCGGGCAGTGGTGCGAGCGCTACTGGCTTGCCGCGCGCTCAGGCCAGCAGGTCGTGCAGGCTGCGCGCGATCACCTTGGTGGCGCGGCGCAGGTCTTCGAGGTGCAGGCGCTCGTCGGCGCGCTTGGCGTGCGATTCGAGCACGCTGCGCGGGCCGGCGCCGTAGATCACACCCGGAATGCCGTGCTCGGCGTACAGGCGCACGTCGGTGTACAGCGGCGTGCCCCGGGACGGAATCGGCTCGCCAAACAGCTCGCCGCCGTGCTTCTGGAGGGCTTGGACCAGCGGCGCATTGCCGGCAAGGGGCTTCATGGCGTTGGCCAGCAGCAGGCGCTTGATCTCGACGGTGGTGCCCTTGGCGCACTGGGCGGCGGCATCGGCGATCACCTGGCGGATGTTGGCTTCCAACTCGGCCGGGTTTTCTTCGGGGATCATGCGGCGGTCGAGCTTGAACACCACCTTGCCGGGCACGACGTTGGTGTTGGTGCCGCCTTCGATGCGGCCGACGTTCAGGTAGGGGTGCTCGATGCCATCGACCTGCGAGGTCACCTGCCGGTACAGCGTGTTCTGTGTGTACAGCGCGTTCAGGATCTTGACGGCGCCTTGCAGGGCGTCCACGCCGGTGTGGGGCACGGCGGCGTGCGCCATCTTGCCGTGCACGGTGACTTCCATCTGCAGGCAGCCGTTGTGGGCCGTCACGACTTCGTAGCTGAAGCCGGCGGCGATCATCAGGTCGGGCTGGGTCAGCTTGTTCTTGAGCAGCCAGCCGGGGCCGAGTTCGCCGCCAAACTCTTCGTCGTAGGTGAAGTGCAACTCGACCGCGCCCTTGCTGGGCTTGGCCACGGCTTCGAGGGCGCGCACGGCGTAGGTAAAGCTGGCAAAGTCGCTTTTGCTCACGGCAGTGGCGCGGCCGTACATGTCGCCGTTGGCGATGTCCGCGCCATAGGGGTCGTGCGTCCAGCCTTCGCCCGGTGGCACCACGTCGCCATGGGCATTGAGGGCGATGGTGCGGCCGCCGTCGCCGTAGGGCCGGCGCACGATCAGGTTGGTGATCGACTCCATGCCGTAGGCCTTGACATCGGCGGCGGGCACAGCGTACTTTTCAGCGGTGTAGCCAAAGTCCTGCAGCAACTCGGCGGTGCGCTCGGCGTGCGGGGCGTTGTTGCCCGGCGGGGTGTCGGTGGGCACCTGCACCAGCGCCTGTAGAAAGCGCACTTCCTCGTCGAAATGCTGGTCGATCCAGGCGTCGAGCTGGCGGTAGGTCAGGGCGTTGTGGCCGTGGTTGGGTGCGTTCATGGGGTCTCCGTGGCGATTTGGTGGAGGACATGGGAGAAGGCATCGATGGCCAGCTGCATGTCGTCGCTGGTGGTGCTCTCGAGCGGGTTGTGGCTGATGCCGCTGTGCAGACCGCGCGTGAACAGCATGGCCTGGGGCATGATTTCATGCAGCTTCATGGCGTCGTGGCCGGCGCCGCTGGGCAGGCGGAACACCGGCACGCCGAGCGCCTCGACGGCGCGCTCCCAGCGCTGCTGCCATGCGGTGGCGCTGGGGGCTGCCGCCACTTGCATCGACAGTTCGGCGCTGAAGCGCAGGCCCCGGCGCCGGGCGATGGCTTCGAGCTCGGCCAGGATGTCGGCCGCCAGCGCGTCGCGCTGCGGGTCGGTCGGTGCGCGCATGTCGAGCGAGAACTGGCAGCGCCCCGGCACCACGTTGATGGAGCCATTGGGCACGGTGAGCTGGCCGATGGTGGCGACCGAGTCGCCGTCTTGCGCAGCACGCTGTTCTGCGTAGAGCGCGAGTTCGGCCACGCCGACGGCCGCGTCGCGGCGCCGATCCATCGGGGTCGTGCCGGCGTGGCTGGCCATGCCGATCATTTCGCAGACATAGCGCTTGCCGCCGTTGATCGAGGTGACCACGCCGAGCGGAATGCCCTGTTCGTTGAGCACCGGGCCCTGCTCGATGTGCACTTCGATGAAGCCCAGGTAGCGGGCCGGGTCGCGCTGCAGCTTCGGGATGTCGTCGACGCACAGGCCCGCATGCTGCATGGCCTCGCGCATCGCGATGCCATCGGCATCCTTTTGCTCCAGCCAGGCCGGGTTGAATTGGCCGATAAGCGCGCCCGAGCCGAGGAACGTGGCCTTGTAGCGCTGGCCTTCCTCTTCGGCAAAACCGACCACCTCGATGCCGAATGGCAGGCGCTTGCCCTGGCGGTGCAGTTCGCGCACGCAGGCCATGGGCACGAAGATGCCCAGGCGGCCGTCGTACTTGCCGCCATTGCGCACGGTGTCGTAGTGCGAGCCGGTGAGCAGCACCTTGGCATCGGGCGTGGCGCCGTGGTAGCGGCCCACGACGTTGCCGACAGCGTCGATCTCGACCTCGTCAAAGCCGCATTCGCGCATCCAGTGGCTGAGCGCTTGAGCGCAGGCGCGGTGCGCGTCGGTGAGGTAGGTGACGGTGAGCTGACCCTTTTCGGCGTAGCCCGCGTCGCTGTGCTGCGCCAGGCGCTCCTGCCAGTCCCAGACGTCGTTGCCCAGCGTGGGCGCGTAGCCGAACTTGTCGTTGAGCCGGATCTCGGCGATGCGGTGGATGTTGCGCAGCGCCTCGGCGCGTTCAAAGTCGACCGGGTTGGCCAGGCGGCGCGCAAAGGTGTCGATGATTTCCTGCTTGGGCAGGCCCTGGCCGCGCGGGCCACGCACGGCCAGGATGAACGGGAAGCCAAAGCGCGCGTTGTAGTCGGCGTTGAGCTGCTGGATGCGCGCAAATTCTTCCGGCGTGCACTGCGTCAGGCCGGCCTGGTTCTGCTCGTTGGTCGATTCGGCCGTGAGCGTGTTGCCCACCATGGCCTTGCCGGCGAGCTCCGGGTGGGCGCGGATCAGGTCGAGCTGGGCCTGCCCGGGCGCCTGGGCGAGCACCTGCGCCATGGCGTGCTTGATGTGCGCCAGCGACTTGAACGGGCGCTGCGCGAGCGCCGTCTCGGCGATCCAGGGCGAATGTTCGTACAGGCCGTCGAGCAGGGCGGCGGCGGTGACCGCATCGGCGGCGTTGAGTTGTTCCAGCGTCAATGGCATGGTGTTTCAGTCCTGGCAGGGGTGGGTGTGCGCCCAGTGGCGCGCGATGTCGATGCGGCGGCAGACCCAGACCTTGTCGTGGCCCTGGATGTGGTCGAGGAAACGCTGCAGCGCGGTGATGCGGCCGGGGCGGCCCAGCAGGCGGCAGTGCATGCCGATGCTCATCATCTTGGGGGCGTTGTCGCCTGCGGGGTCGCCTTCGGCGTAGAGCACGTCGAACGTGTCCTTGAGGTACTGGAAGAACGGATCGGCATGCGAATAGCCCTGCGGCAGCGCAAAGCGCATGTCGTTGCAGTCGAGCGTGTAGGGCACGATGAGCTGCGGGGCCGTGCTGCCGTCGCTTTTCCTCACCTTCATCCAGAACGGCAGGTCGTCGCCGTAGTAGTCGCTGTCGTAGGCGAAGCCGCCAAAGTCGGCCACCAGGCGGCGGGTGTTGGGGCTGTCGCGGCCGGTGTACCAGCCCAGGCCGTGCTCGCTGCGGTCGCCGAATAGGTCCTGGAAGATGCCCATGGCCAGCTCCATGTGGGCGCACTCGATGCCTTCGGGCACGCCCTGGTAGTGGATCCACTTGAGGCCGTGGCAGGCGATCTCGTGGCCCAGGTCGACAAAGGCCTGGGCCACGTCGGGCGAGCGCTGCAGCGCCGTGGCCACGCCGAACACCGTCAGCGGCAGCCCGCGCTTCTCGAATTCGCGCAGCAGGCGCCAGACGCCGGCGCGCGCACCGTATTCGTAGATGCCTTCCATGCTCATGTGGCGCTCGGGGTAGGCGGCCGGGTTGAACATCTCCGACAGGAACTGCTCGGAGGCGGCATCGCCGTGCAGCACGCAGTTCTCGCCGCCTTCTTCGTAATTGAGCACGAACTGCACGGCCACGCGCGCCTGACCGGGCCATTGCGCAGGGGGCGGGTTGCGGCCGTAGCCGATCAGGTCGCGGGGGTAGGGCAGGGTGGCGTCGTAGGTCATGGGGCAGCGGAAGAGAGGGCCATGGAGAGGTCGTTGCTCGGGGGCTCGCGGTCGAAGGCCAGGCCTTCTTCCACATGCAAAAGATGCGCCTGCATGAGCTGCACGGCCCGCTCCTCGTCGCGCGCGGCCAGCGCGTCCACGATCTGGCCGTGCTCCCCGTGCGAGTGTTCCGCGGCGGTGGTGGACTGGTAGACCAGCGTGATGAGCGCGCAGCGCGAGATCAGGTCGCCCAGCAACTGGGCCAGCACGTCGTTGCCCATGAGCTCGGCCATGCGCACATGGAAGTCACCCAGCAGCTCGGTGCGCTGGCCCACGTCGGCGCGGTCCAGGGCGGCCTTCTCGCTGGCCACGTGGGCGCGCAGCGCGCGGATCTTGGCGGGCGTGATGCTGCGCACGAACGCGCGCGTCATCTCGGCCTCGAGCATGCGGCGCACGCTGAACACCTGGCGCGCTTCGGCCACCGAGGGCTTGGCGACAAAGGCGCCGCGCGCGGGCTCGAGCGTGATGAGGCGGTTCTGCGCGAGCTGGAACAGCGCCTGGCGCACGAGCGTGCGCGAGACACCGAAGTGGTCGGCCAGCTTCTGCTCGGCGAGCTTGGCGCCCGGGTGGAGGCGGTGGTCGACGATGGCGCGGGTCAGCGCCTCGACGATGCTGCTGGTGGTAGAGGATTCCATGGCGACATGATAGAGAGATTGCCAAAAAGTGTATACACTTTTGGTCTACATGCGCAGCTTTGCGCTTGGCATCACTGAAGGAGAAATCCCATGGGCCTGAGCACCCACGTCCTTGACACCATGAACGGCTGCCCCGCGGCGGGCATGCACGTGGCGCTGTATGCCACCACGGGCGGGCAGGCCACGCTGCTGCAGCGCCTGGTGCTGAACCACGACGGGCGCACCGATGCGCCGCTGTTCGACAACGCCAGCCTGAAGGTGGGCACCTACCGCCTGACTTTCGATGTGGCCGGGTATTTCAAGGCCCGCGGCGTGGCACTGCCGGAGCCCAACTTCCTCGGCCAGGTGAGCCTGGATTTCGGCGTCGCCCACGCCGACCAGCACTACCACGTGCCGTTGCTGGTCAGCCCCTGGAGCTACTCGACCTACCGCGGCTCTTGAGGCGCGGTGCAGCGGTGGATGCATCAAAAAAAGGAGCAGCCAGCGCTTGTGGCGATTGGGTTTCAGAATGAAAGCATCTAGAAATCCATGGCCTGTAAGCGCGGGCTGCTCTTTTTTCAGGAGCGATTCAGGGCGTCCGTTCGCTCAAAGCTGCCCTTCAGTCAGCGTGTCGAGCTGGAACTGGCCGGCCTTGTCCCACAGCCAGGTGTCGGTGTAGGTCACGCGGCCCAGGCGCGCGGGCACCGGGAACGGCGCTGCGGCGCGCACCGTGCGTTCGATTTCGGCCACCACCTCGGGCGCATGGCGCGGCGCGCGCATCCAGTGCAGGCGCGTGACGCGGCCCGTGCGGTCGATGTCCACCTCCAGCACGCCGATGGCGTAGAGCATGGGCGGCATCTTGCCCTTGTAGATGCGGTGGGCGTTGAGTCCGTACAGGTGCGTGGCCGCATCCTGGCGGTAGGCCCGGGCCGTGGCTGCGGCCGAGGCGCGCGCCGCGACGGCGGCGCCCCCCGGGCCGGTGGCGGTGGGCACATCGGTGCCGGGCCAGCGGCTGTCGGAGGTCTGCGGGGTGTCGGGCGCCGACTTGCAGGCGGCTACCAATGCCGCCACGGCGGCCATGAGGCCGGCCACAAGCCAGTGGCTGCGGTGTGCGGAGCGGTGCGGGGGCGGTGTGTGGGGCATGGTGCGTATCGCGGTGCTGCGGGCAGTCCAGCGCATGGACGGTGCGTGGCTGCGGGCGGGTGGTGGTTGGGCGACAGGGTGTGGGTGGTCGGAGGGCCTGGAGGCTGCTGCGGGCCGCCCCGTGAGGGCGCAGTCTACCCAAGGCGCGGCGCCATGGGAACGGGCATGGCGGCAGTGCGTGCCGGCCTGGGCTTGCATCGGGGGTGCTGTGGCACCGTGCGGCCCAGACAGGGGCAGGGTAAATCCGGTGTGTTTCTGCCTGCGCCGTCTCAAAGGGTGCGCAGTTTTTGCATACACTTCCTGTCCTCCGGTCGCAGCGGAGCCTGGCAGGCCACTGCCGTGGAGCGCGGCCCCTTTGTCTGCTCAGAGCGCCCCGCAGTGGTGAGCAGGTTGCGAACGCGGCCCGTCAGAGCCGCCAAGGTTGAGAGCCATGGAAAGCTACTATCTCGACTGGGCCAACCTGCTGCTGCGCTGGGTCCACGTCATCACCGCCATTGCCTGGATTGGCTCGTCGTTCTATTTCGTGTTCCTCGACAGCAGCCTCACGTCGCCCGAGGACGAGGCCCTGAAAAAGCAGGGCGTGAGCGGCGAGCTGTGGGCCCTGCATGGCGGCGGCTTCTACCACCCGGTCAAGTTCGCCGGCGCACCGCCCCAACTGCCCGAGCACCTGCACTGGTTCTATTGGGAGAGCTACACGACCTGGCTGAGCGGCTTTGCGCTGTTCACCGTGTCCTACCTCTGGAGCGCCAGCACCTATCTTGTAGACAAGTCGAAGATGGACTGGGCGCCGGCCGAGGCGATCGCCGTGGCGCTGGCCTTCCTGGTCGTGTTCTGGCTGCTCTACGACGGCATCTGCCGCGTCTTCGGCCAGAAGAAGAACGGCGACGCCATCGTGGGCGCGCTGGTGCTGGTGCTGGTGTGCGTGGCCTCGTGGCTCGCATGCCACTGGTTCTCCGGCCGCGCCGCGTTCCTGCTGGTCGGCGCGATGATCGCCACGTCCATGAGCGCCAACGTGTTCTTCTGGATCATTCCTGGCCAGCGCACCATGGTCGCCCAGATCAAGGCCGGCCAGCCGGTCGACCCGATCCACGGCAAGCGCGGCAAGCAGCGCAGCGTGCACAACACCTATTTCACGCTGCCGGTGATCTTTGCCATGCTCAGCGGTCACTACAGCTTCACCTGGAGCCATCCGCAGAACTGGGTCATTCTGATTGCCATGATGTTTGCCGGCGCCGCGATCCGCCAGTTCTTCGTGATGCGCCATGGCTACAAGCTCGGCCGCAACGGCAATCCGCTGGGTTACGCGCTGGTGGGCATCTGCGTCCTCGCGGGTCTGATCGCCTGGCTGCGTCCCGCACCCGCCGCGGCAGCGGCCGGCGCCTCAGCCGCCAGCGCGCCAACCCCGGTGGACTTCAAGAGCTTGCAGCACGTGCTGGAGCAGCGCTGCACCCAGTGCCACGGCGCCCAGGTGCAGATGAAGGGCCTGCGCCTGGATTCGGCCGAAAGCGTACAGCAGCATGCGCAGGCGATCTACCAGCAGGTGGTGGTGCAAAAACTCATGCCCATGAACAACGCCACCCAGATCACCGACGACGAGCGCGCGTTGATCGGCCGCTGGTACGAGGCTGGCGCCGCCACGCACTGATCAGGCGGCAGGGGGGGCGGGCCGGGCGCGCAAGCCCAGGCCCGCCAGATAGACATCGAGGGTGGCTTCTCCGCAGGCCGCCAGGTCAAAGGCCGAAGGGTCCAGCAGCCATTTCTGGACCAGCCCTTCGATCAACACCTGCAGGCCCAGCGCCGCGCACTCCAGGGGCATCGGCGCGGACAGCCGGCGGGCCGCAAAAGCCCGGGCCAAGGCCGCCTGGTTGCGCGCAACGCATTCGCTGTGCACCCGCACATGGCGCTCTTGCACGGCACTGAGCTCGGCGGTGTATTCCACCTGGTGCGTGGCGATCGTCAACACGCGGCGCGTTTGTGCATCGGTCGCAATGATGCGCAGCGCCTCGAGCATGGCGCTGCGGATTTCGGCCACCGGGTCGTCTGCCGTGATCACGTTGGCCAGCGTCAGCGTTCGCTCCAGGGGCAGCGTCACGCGCTCCATCATGGCGTTGAACAGGTCGGCCTTGTCCTTGAAATGCCAGTAGATGGCGCCGCGCGTGGTGCCCGCTGCCACCGCAATGTCGTTCAGCGATGTGCGCGACACGCCTTTCATTTGGAACAGTGTTTCGGCGGCATCCAGCAGGCCCGCGCGGGTCGCCTGGGCGTCTGCCTTGGTGCGTCTGGCCATGTAAATACCTCCGGCATGGGTGTCGATGCCGTCACTATACATACATTCTAGAATGTATGTATACTTCGCCGTTTCATCCAGCACTGGCGCTGGGCGCGTCACACGCGCCATGGGCCGATTCACTAAACTGGCGCGGCCTCTTCTTCAAGCCATCGCTTTTCCCGTACCAAAGGAACACCATGCCTGCCTTGCCTTCTGTCAAGACTGCCCCCGTGCTTGCCCCTGCCCAGCCTCCTGCGCACCTGCGCTGGGGCGTGGCAGCCGGTGGCTTGTCCCTTGCCTTGCTGTTGTCCGCCTGCGGCAAGGGCGATGCGCCGTCCGCTGCGGCCGCTGGCGGCATGCCTGCGCCCGAGGTGGGCGTGGTCATTGCCCAGCCTGGTGAAGTGGGACTGGTCACAGAACTGCCAGGGCGACTGGAGGCATCGCGCGTCGCCGAAGTGCGGGCGCGGGCAGCGGGCATTTTGCAAAAGCGCCTTTTCCGTGAAGGCAGCGACGTCAAGGCAGGCCAGCCCCTGTTTGCCATTGACGCCGCTCCCTATGCGGCAGCCCTGCAAAGCGCCGAGGCCACGCTGGCACGCGCGCAGGCCAACCTGACGCAAGCGACCGCATTGGCCACGCGCTACAAGCCGCTGCTTGAAGCCAATGCCGTGAGCCAGCAGGAATACGCCAATGCCGTGGCGGCGCAAAAACAGGCTGAAGCCGACGTGGCCGTCGGCAAGGCGGCTGTGCAGACCGGGCGCATCAACCTCAACTACGCCAACGTGACGGCGCCCATTTCGGGCCGCATCGGCCGCGCCCTGGTCACCGAAGGTGCCTTGGTAGGACAGGGCGAGGCCACGCCGCTGGCGGTGATCCAGCAGATTGACCCGGTCTATATCAACTTCACCCAGTCGGCAGGCGAGGTGATGAAATTGCGCCGCGCCATGGCCGAGGGCAAGCTTGAGCGGGCTGGCGGCAGCGATGCCGCCAGCGTGCGCGTGCTGCTGGAGGATGGCAGCGAATACAGCCGTGCCGGCAAGCTCCTGTTCTCCGACCTGACAGTGGATGCCAGCACGGGCCAGATCACGCTGCGCGCCGAGGTGCCCAATCCCAAGGGGGAATTGCTGCCGGGCCTGTATGTGCGGGTGCGGCTGGAGCAGGCCCAGGTGGCCAATGCCATCACGCTGCCGCAGCAGGCGGTCACGCGCACCCAGCAGGGCGACAAGATCACAGTGGTAGGCGCCGACGGCAAGCTCAGCCAGCGCACGGTGAAGATCGGCGCGGCACGCAATAACCAGTGGATCGTGCTCGAAGGCCTGAAGGAAGGGGAGCAGGTCATGGTCGATGGCTTCCAAAAGCTGCAGATGATGCCGCCCGGTACGCCCGTGAAGGCCGTGCCGTGGCAAGCCCCCGGCAGCGCGACACCCGCCGCCGCTGCGCCGTCTGCCGCTGCACCGGCCACAGCCGCATCCGGTGCTGCGCCAGCGGCCAGCGCTCCTGCGGCGGCCTCCGGCGCCGGTCAGAAATAAGGAGCCAGCCCCATGGCCAAGTTCTTTATTGACCGCCCCATCTTTGCGTGGGTGATCGCCCTGTTCGTCATGGTGCTTGGTGCCGTGTCGATCACCCAGCTGCCCATCGCGCAGTACCCGTCCGTAGCGCCACCGACCATCGTGGTGTCCGCAGCCTATCCAGGCGCTTCGGCACAGACGCTGGAAGACAGCGTGCTGGCCGTGATCGAACGCGAAATGAACGGCGCGCCCGGTCTGGCCTACATGGAGGCTGTGAGCCAGGCCAACGGCACGGGCACCCTCACGCTGAGTTTCGAGCCTGGCACCAATCCCGATCTGGCGCAGGTCGAGGTACAGAACCGCCTCTCGCGTGCCACGCCGCGACTGCCCTCCGTGGTGACGCAGCAGGGCGTACGCGTCGACAAGTCGCGCAGCAACTTCCTGCTGTTCACCATGCTGTCGTCGTCCGATCCAGGGTTTGACGTCAATGCGCTGAGCGACTATGCCGCGCGCAACGTGCTGCCCGAGTTGCAGCGCCTGCCCGGCATTGGGCAGGTGCAGCTGTTCGGCGCCGAGCGCGCCATGCGGGTCTGGGTCGATCCGGCCAAGCTGCAGGGCTTCAACCTGTCGGCCGCCGACGTGGCCAGCGCCATCCAGACGCAGAACGCGCAGGTCTCGGCCGGTAGCCTGGGCGAGTTGCCCAACCTCACAGGCCAGACGATTTCGGCCACCGTGGTGGTGCCCGGGCAGATCAGTTCGACCAAGGAGTTCGGCGACATCGTGCTGCGCGCCAACCCCAACGGCTCCACGGTTCGGCTCAAGGACGTGGCCCGCATCGAACTCGGTGCGCAGTCCTACGCCACCACGGCGCGATTGAACGGCAAGCCGGCCACGGGCATGGGCGTTCAGCTGTCGCCCACAGGCAACGCGCTGGCTGCGGCCGCGGCCGTGAAGACGCGCATGGCCGAGTTGGAGAAATTCTTTCCACCCGGTGTGAGCTGGACCATTCCCTACGACAGCTCTGACTTCGTCAAGATCTCCATCAAGCAGGTCGCGCAGACCCTGCTTGAAGCCATCGCCCTGGTGTTCCTGGTGATGTTCCTGTTCCTGCAGAACATCCGCTACACCATCATTCCGACGATCGTGGTGCCGGTGGCGCTGCTGGGCACTTTCGGCGCATTGCTGGCGATGGGCTTCTCGATCAACGTGCTGACCATGTTCGGCATGGTGCTGGTGATCGGCATCGTGGTGGACGATGCCATCGTGGTGGTCGAGAACGTCGAACGCATCATGAACGAGGAGGGCTTGCCGCCGCTCGAGGCCACGCGCAAGGCCATGGGCCAGATCTCGGGCGCCATCATCGGCATCACCGTGGTGCTGATCTCGGTGTTTGTGCCGCTGGCGTTCTTTGCCGGCTCGGTGGGCAACATCTACCGCCAGTTCTCGGCGGTGATGGCGGTGTCGATCGCGTTCTCGTCGTTCATGGCGTTGTCGCTCACGCCCGCGCTGTGCGCCACGCTGCTCAAGCCGGTCCAGGCGGGCCATGCCCATGCCAAGACGGGCTTCTTCGGCTGGTTCAACCGCGGTTTTACGCGCACTGCCAAGGGCTATGAAGGCTGGGTGGCGAAGTTGCTGCGCCGGGGCGGGCGGGTGATGGTCATCTACGTTGCGCTGATCGCGGCCGTGGGCGTGCTGTACATGCGCCTGCCGACCTCGTTCCTGCCCGGCGAAGACCAGGGCAACCTGCTGGTCAACATCCAGCTGCCGCCGGGCGCCACGCTGGAGCGCACCCAGGCCGTGGTCGAAAAGGTCGAGGGCTTCATGCTGAAGCAGCCCGAAGTGAAGAACATGGTCGCCGTGCTGGGCTTCAGCTTCTCCGGCCAGGGGCAGAACGCCGGTCTGGCGTTCGTGACGCTCAAGGACTGGTCGGAGCGCGCGGGCGCCGAGCACACCGCCGACGCCATTGCGGGCCGGGCCATGGGCGCGCTCTCGAGCGTGCGCGATGCGTTCATCTTTGCGCTGAGCCCGCCGCCGATTCCTGAGCTGGGCGTCAGCTCCGGCTTCACGTTCCGCCTGCAGGACCGCGGTGGCAACGGCCACGACGCCCTGGTGGCGGCACGCAACCAAATGCTGGGCATGGCTGCCCAGAGCAAGGTGCTGGCCGGCGTGCGACCCGACGGGCTGGAGGATGCGCCGCAACTGCAGGTCGATATCGACCGTGACAAGGCCAGCGCGCAGGGCGTGAGCTTTGCCGCCATCAACAACACGATCTCGACCGCACTGGGCTCGGCCTACATCAACGACTTCCCGAACGCCGGACGCATGCAGCGCGTCGTGGTGCAGGCCGAGGCCGAGGCCCGCATGCAGCCCGAGGACATCCTGCAGCTGACGGCGCTCAACAGCCAGGGCAAGGCCGTGCCGCTGTCGTCGTTCGCCACCACGCGCTGGATCAGCGGCGCCATGCAGACCGTGCGCTACAACGGCTATCCGGCCATGCGCATTGCGGGCGGCGCCGCGCCGGGCTACAGCACCGGTGAGGCCATGGCCGAGATGGAGCGCCTGGCAGCGCAGCTGCCGGCGGGCTTCGGCTTCGAATGGACGGGCCAGTCGCGCGAGGAAAAGCTCGCCGGCTCGCAGGCCATCGTGCTGTATGGCTTCGCCGTGCTGGCGGTGTTCCTGTGCCTGGCGGCGCTTTACGAGAGCTGGTCGATCCCGCTGTCGGTGATTCTCGTGGTGCCGCTGGGCGTGTTGGGCGTGCTGCTGGGCGTCAGCCTGCGCGGCATGAACAACGACGTCTACTTCCAGGTGGGGCTGATCACCATCATCGGCCTGTCGGCGAAGAACGCCATCCTGATCATCGAATTCGCCAAGGATCTGCAGGCGCAGGGCAAGGGCGTCGTCGAGTCGGCGCTGGCGGCGGCCCATTTGCGGTTCCGCCCGATCGTCATGACCTCGCTCGCCTTCATTCTGGGCGTGGTGCCGCTGGCCATTGCCTCTGGCGCGAGTTCGGCCAGCCAGCGCGCCATCGGCACCGGTGTGATCGCGGGCATGGTGGTCGGCACCTCCTTGGCGGTGTTTTTCGTGCCGACGTTCTTTGTTGTGGTGCGCAGCCTCTTCAAGGGCAGCGACCGGCAGCGCCGGATGCACGCGGCCCACGCGCAAGCCGCCGGCATCGAACAGGATCCAGCAGGAAATGAAGGTAAGCCCCATGCGTAAGAACAAACTTTCCCCGCTGCTGGCAGCGAGCGCTGCGGCGCTGCTGGCCGGTTGCTCGATGATCCCGACCTACGAACGCCCTGCGGCGCCGGTCGCTGCGCAATGGCCCTTTGCTGCGACGGAGACGGCGCGTGCCGCCACGGCGGCGGCCGACGTTCCGTGGCAGGATTTCGTCGGCGATGCGCGCCTGCGTGAGTTGGTGGCGCTGGCGCTGCAGAACAACCGCGACCTGCGCGTGGCGGTGCTGTCGATCGAGCAGGCGCGGGCGCAGTACCAGATCCGGCGGGCCGACCAGCTGCCCACGCTCAATGCCGCCGTTGCCGGCAATCGCCAGCCGGCGGTCGACGGCAGCAACGGTATCGCCAGCGTATACACCGCGGGCCTGGCGCTGGCGTCGTGGGAGATCGACTTCTTTGGCCGGGTCGCCAGCCTCAAGGAGGCCGCCCTGGCGCAGTTCCTTGCCACCGAGGAAGCGCGCAACGCCGCGCAGACCAGCCTGGTGGCCTCGGTGGCCAGCACCTGGCTGAGCCTGCAGACCAACAACGAACTGCTGGCGCTGACGCAGCGCACGCTGGCCACGCGCGAAGATTCGCTGCGCCTGAACCGGCTGCGCTTCGAGCAGGGCGTGACCTCGGCGCTGGACCTGCGCCAGGCCGAGTCGCTCACGGCCGCCGCCCGCTCGGCGCTGGCCGAGCAGCGCCGCCAGCGGGCGCTGGACGTCAACGCGCTCACGCTGCTGGTGGGGCAGCCGATTCCCGACGCCCTGCTGGCGCCACCCGAAAGCAGCGCGGCCCTGATGCTGCCCGATGTGCCCGCAGGCATGCCGTCCGACCTGCTGGCGCGCCGGCCCGACATCCGCCAGGCCGAGCAGCAGCTGATCTCGGCCAACGCCAACATCGGCGCTGCGCGTGCGGCGTTCTTCCCGCGCATTTCGCTCACGGCGAGCGCCGGCACGGCCAGCGGCGCGCTGTCGGGCCTGTTCAAGAGCGGCTCGTGGGGCTGGACGCTGGCGCCGCAGGCCGTGCTGCCCATCTTTGATGCCGGCCGCAACCAGGCCGGCCTGGACGCGGCCCGCGCCGGGCGGCAGATTGCCGTCGCGCAGTACGAGAAGGCCATCCAGAGCGCGTTCCGCGAAGTGGCCGATGCCCTGGCCGGCCGCGCCACGCTGGGCGAGCAGCTGCAGGCGCAGCAGGCCCAGGCCGACGCCGAGGCCGACCGCTTCCGCCTGGCCGACCTGCGCTACCGCAATGGCGTGGCCAACTACCTGGACGTGCTCGACGCGCAGCGCGCGCTGTTTGCGACGCAGCAGGCGCTGGCGCAGACCCAGCTGGCGCAGCGCCAGAACCAGGTGGCGCTGTACAAGGCGCTGGGTGGCGGCTGGACGGCCGACGCTGCCCCGGCAGCGCCGGTGCCCCCGGCGCTGTAGGCCGGCGGCAGGCCGCAGCGCCTGCACGGCCGGTGCCCGCGGTGGGGAGCGGCCGGTGCCTGCGGGGGCAGGGCCGCGGTGCTTCCGATCATCAAAAAAGAGAGCGCCTTGCGCTTGTCACTGCTGTATTTCAGAGGATTTTCACTCCGAAACGCAGACAGGGCAAGCGCAAGGCGCTCTCTTTTTTGATGGCGCAACGCACCCATAGCGCCGGGCTGCAGCGGCGTGCGCGCTGCAGCCCGGCGCCTTCAGCCTCAGAAGCGGTGGCGGATGCCGGCGCCGAAGCTGGTGCCGGTGGTTTGCGCGGTGATGCGGTCGTTCATGACCATGGCGTACACATCGGTGCGCTTGGACAGGTTGTAGTCGTAGCCCACGGTGAAGGTCTTGCGCGAGATGTCGGTGGACGACAGCTTGGTCTGCGCGTACGAGGCCAGCACCTTGCCCGCGCCCAGCGGCACCGACGCGCCCAGCTGCCCGGTCTTGGCCTTGATGTTCGAGCCGTCGGCGGACGACTGGCCATAGCTCAGGAAGGCCTTGGCGACGCTGAAGTCGTAGGCGCCGCCCAGCATCCAGCTCTTCTGGGTGTTCGGCAGCAGCGTGTTGGGCACGGCCGGGTTGCTGACCTGGTCACGCTCGTAGAAGCCGGTCAGCGTGATCGGGCCGCTGAAGTACAGCGCGTTCAGGCCGATGTTCTTCTTTCCGTTGCTGCCGGCCTGCTCGCCGAACTGGTAGTGCAGGTTGGCCTTGAGGCCGCCCATGTCGGGCGTGCTGTAGACGACCTGGTTGGACCAGCCCGTGTCGGACGGGGTGGTGCCTTGCCAGCCCGAGGCGTTGAACAGCGGCACGTTGGCGTGCAGCACCAGCGGCGAGAACGTGAACGAATCACCGAGCGGGTTCGACACGATGGTGGGCAGGAAGTTGGGCGCCATGCCGCGACCCAGCTGGACCGAGCCGAACGCGCCCGACAGCGCCACGTTGGCGTCGCGCGAGAAGAACGTGTCGTTCACGAAGCGGCCGGGCGTGCCGGTGTCGGCGCGCATGAACGAGGTCAGGTTGAACTGGGCCTTGAGGCCGCCGCCCAGGTCTTCGGTGCCCGTGAAGCCAATCCACGACGTGGTCAGGCCGCCGCTGTCGACGACGTTTTTCCTGCTGGCGTCGCCAGCGAACTTCAGCGAGCCGACATAGAGGTCGACCAGGCCGGTGGCTTGCACCGAGCTTTGGGCGTGGGCTGCGCCGGCGCACAGCAGGGCGGCGCTCAGCGCCATGAGGGTTTTGGACATTGAAACTCCTGCAAAGGGAAAGGATGCCGACATGGCGGCGGGGGAAATGCGGGGCCCAAAAGGGGCGCCCAGCCGTGCGCGCACGGCTGGGCGGGGTGTGATGGTAAGTAACTTTGCGGCTCCCGGGCCGTTTTGCGCGGGCAATTGCCGGGAAGCTGTATACAAAACAGACAATCTGTTGCGTGCCTGCATCACCCGTTTTTTTGATCCTGCGCAAGGCGCGCAGGGAAGTCGCCCGGCACAGTGGCCTCCATGTTGTCCTTCTCCAGCTCCGACCTGCATGCCGCGCCCGAAATGGCCGCTGCAGGGGAGGTGCTGCGCCAGCGCCAGCAGCAGCTGACCTCGGTGCTGCACCTCGAAAGCGGGCGCGTGGTACTGGGGGTGCGGGAAGATGGCCACATGCGCCACCAGCTCGGCGTCGTGGAGGGCCCGTTCTGGCTGGATGCCGCTTCGGCCCTGCTCGGGCTGCCCTCTGCGGTGGACATGGTGGCCGAGACCAGCGTGCGGCTGCGGCGCCAGCCTCTGGAAGTGTTCTTGCACGAGGTCCAGATGCTGCCCGCGTCGACGCAGATGCTGCTGCGCGACATGGCCTCGGGCTACCGCCAGCAGACCGAGCTGGCGGTAAGCCGGCTGGCGCAGGATGCGGAAGCGCGCTGCGCGCAGTGGCTGCTGCAGCACGCACAGCGCGATGCGCAGGGCCACGCCAGCGTGACGCTGTGCCAGCGCAAGCGCCTGATCGCGGCGCAACTGGGCATTGCACCCGAGACGTTTTCGCGCGTGCTGCGCAACCTGCGCGAGAGCGGGCTCATCAAGGGCACGGGCGCTGTGCTGCAGCTGCCACTGCCCGAGATCCTGCAGCAGGTCGCGGGCCGCTGAGTCCGCCGCGGCGTGGGGGCGCCTGCGGGTGGCCGTCAGGGTTTGTCCTCGGGGCCTTTGAGGGTTCGACCCCACGCAAGGGAGCGGGCGGCTGCGTATATTGGGTGCTCCCGCTTCCACCTCTCTGCGACCATGCCCCCTGCAGTTTTTGCACGCGACGCGGACGCTTCCTGCGCGGAGCGGCCGTGAAACCCCCAGACCTTGCGCCATCTTCCGATGGGGCAGGGGCCTGGACCCTGCCCGGCGCGCTGGCCCTCAAGCTCGCGGTGCTGGTCGTCTTGCTGGTGGTCTTGTCGGGCACGCTGGCGGGCTGGCTGGTGGACCGGGCCTCGGACCAGGAAGCGGTGCAGCGCCTGGTGGACCAGCAGGGCGACGAGGTCGAGCTGGTGGCCCGGCTGCTGGCCAGCAAGATCGAACAAAGCCAGAAAGTGCTGCGCACCGTCGCGTCGGGCATCACCACGGACATGCTCGAATCGCCTTCATCGCTCGAGTGGGTGCTGCAGCAGGGGCTGCCGGCCGTGCAGTTCTTCGACTCCATGCAGGTGGCGCGCAAGGACGGCGAGCTGCGGCTGAACCTGCAGCATGGCCGCCTCGAGGGCGTGGCCAACCTCGACCCGGCCGAGCGCGATTACCTGCGCCGCACGCTGGTCGGGGGCAAGCCCATGGTCTCCGAACTGGTGGGCGGCGGAACGAGCGAGGCGCGCGTGATGTTCACCATGCCGCTGCACGCCGCCGACGGCGCGGTGACGGGGGCGCTGGCCGGCGCCCTGCGCTTGCAGTCGCAGGGCCTGCTGCCCGCCTACATCGCGCAGCCGCAGCGCAGCGACTCGCGCCTGGTGGTGTTCACGCGCGACGGCACCATCCTGTCGCACTCCGATCCCGAGCGCGTCATGGGCAATGTGAGCGACGAGCCCGGCCTCGCCGCGGTCTACGCGCAGTGGCTGGCGCAGGCCCGCGCCGTGCCGGGACCGGGCAGCACCACGGTGCTGCCCGGGCACATCGTC
This sequence comes from Acidovorax sp. SRB_24, assembly GCF_012931925.1. NCBI lineage: Bacteria > Pseudomonadati > Pseudomonadota > Betaproteobacteria > Burkholderiales > Comamonadaceae > Acidovorax > Acidovorax sp. SRB_24. The sequence continues at coordinate 21,092 of NZ_MWOM01000020.1, read as the reverse complement.
AGCATGGCCGGCATGCCGCTGCCGCAGTGGATGGTGGCGCGCGTCAGCGACACGCCGCAGGTGCTGCAGCCGCTGCAGGGCGCCCAGCAACGCGCCTGGGGGCTGGCCGCAGCGGGCATTGCGCTCAGCGCAGCGCTCGCGGTGGCGCTGTTGTGGTGGCTGCTGCTGCCCCTGGAGCGCCTGCGCGACCGTGCCGCGCTGCTGCTGCACGACGACGCGGCTGCCGACCTGCCCTGGCCCGCCTCCCCGGGCGAGGTCGATGCGCTGGTGCAGGTGCTGCAGGCGCTGCAGGGGCAGCGCGCGCACCAGGCGCGCCTGCAGCAGGCCGTGGGCGGACAGTTCCAGGCCATCCTGGACCATGCCTCGATCGGCATCGTGGTGACGCGCCAGGGCCGCCTGCAGGTGCTGGGCCGGCAGGTCTGCCAGATGCTGGGCTATGCGCAGGCCGAGTTGCGGGGCCGGCCCTTGCGCATGCTCTACCTGTCCGACGCCGACTACGCCGACACCGCCGCCCGCGTGCGCGCCGGCTTTGCCGCGCACGGCGCCTATGCCGGCGACGTGCGCTTGCGGCGCAAGGACGGCAGCGCCGTCTGGGCGCGCGTGCAAGGGCGCAGTGTGCGGGTGGAAGGCCTCGAGGGCGGCAACGTCTGGACGCTGGACGACCTGACCGCGGCGCACGAGGCGCGCCAGCAAAACGCCTGGGCCGCCACGCACGACCCGCTGACCCAGCTGGCCAACCGGCTGGGCTGCGAGCAGCGCCTGCAGCTGCTGCTGGCAGAGCGGCTGGACCGCGCCGGGCAGGGCTCGCCGCCCGCAGCGCCCGATGCGGCGCCCTGCGACGGCGTGTTCCTGCACCTCGACATCGACCATTTCACCGTGGTCAACGACGTCGCCGGCCACGGCGCGGGCGACGACGTGCTGTGCCATGTGGCGCAGCTGCTGCAGGGCCAGGTGCGCCAGAGCGGCTGGGTCGCCCGGCTCGGTGGCGACGAATTTGCCGTGGTGCTGCCGGGCTGCACGGCGGCGCACGGCGCGCTGGTGGCCGAGCAGCTGCGCGCGGCCGTGCAGGCCTGGGAGCCCGTGTACCAGGGCCGCAGCTTCACGCTGGGCGTGAGCGTGGGCATGGTGGTGCTGGACGCGCGCGCGCACGGCGTGGCGGCCGTGCTGCATGCCGCCGACATGGCCTGCTACGACGCCAAGCGCGCGGGCCGGAACCAGGTGGTGGTGCACGCAGCGCCTGGTGCGCCGCGGACCGTGGACGTTTAGGCGCGCGGGCCGGCCCCGGTGCCGCCCAGTGGTACATTGGCCGCCGCCCGGGGCTGGCCGCTTCGGACGAAGTGCGGGGCACGCCTGCGGGCCTGGAAAGACGGCGCCGCACAGGCCTGCGCACCAGACCGGAAGCACCATCCCCCATGAGAGACCAAGCCCTTCTAGACAAGATAGACCTGCACCTCATCCGGGTCTTGCACACGGTGCTAACCGAGCGCAGCGTCTCGCGCGCCGCCGTGCGCCTGGGCATGCACCAGCCGGCCGTGTCCGGCGCCCTCAAGCGGTTGCGCGACCTGGCGGGCGATCCGCTGCTGGTGCGCTCGGGCGCCGCCATGCTGCCCACCGATGCGGCGCTGCGCATGGTCGAGCCTGCCGGCGCCATCCTGCGCGCGGCCGAGGCGCTTTTCTCCGACGCTCGCGGCTTTGACCCGCGCAGCGCCACGCGCACCTTCCGCGTGGCCGCCAGCGACTACCTCGACCCCCGCTTCCTGCCGCGCCTGGTGGCGCGTATCAAGTCCGAGGCGCCGCTGTGCCCCATCGACATCCTGGCGCTGACGCCCGACGCGCACTACCACGCGCACCTGGAGCAGGGCGAGGTCGACGTCGTGATCGGCAACTGGCCGCAGCCGCCGAGCGACCTGCACATGGGCCGCCTGTTCGCCGACGAAGTGGTCTGCCTGGTCAGCTGCGAGCACCCGGCCGTGCGCCGCGGCTGGGTGCCGGAGGACTGGCTGGCGGCCGAGCACATTGCGCCCACGCCCACGCACCCGGGGGCGCGGGGCGTGATCGATGCGCACCTGGAAAGCCTGGGCCTGTCGCGCCGCATCACGGCGCGCTGCGCGCACTTCAGCGCCATCCCCGACATCGTGGCGTCGAGCCTGCTGGTGCTGACCACCGGGCGCCAGTACTGCGAGCGCTACACCGAGCAGCTGCCGCTGGCGATCCTGCCGTGCCCCGTGCCCTTTCCGCCGCTCATGTACTACCAGCTGTGGCATGCGCGCACGCACCAGTCTGCCGCCGCCATGTGGCTGCGCGAGTGTGTGAAGGCGGTGGCGGAGTCGCTACGAAAACAATAGCTTTCAGCGCACGTCCATGCTGCGCCAGAGGCCTATTTCATCGAATGCCAAAATCAAACTGAGAGACAATCGCCCGCATGAGTTTCACCGCACCCTCCCCCAGCCCGGGCGCGCCGCCGCCGCGGCTGCAGCTGACCGGCATCACCAAGCGCTACCCCGCCGTGGTGGCCAACAGCGGCGTCTCGCTGACCGTGCAGCCGGGCGAAATCCATGCCGTGCTGGGCGAAAACGGCGCGGGCAAGTCCACGCTGATGAAGATCATCTATGGCGCCACCCGCCCCGACGAGGGCACGGTGGCGTTCAACGGCAAGCCGGTGCAGGTGCGCAACCCGCAGGAGGCGCGCGCCCTGGGCATTGCGATGGTGTTCCAGCACTTCAGCCTGTTCGACACGCTCTCGGTGGCCGAGAATGTGTGGCTGGGGCTGGACAAGCGCCTGGGCCTGGCCGAAGTGACGCAGCGCATCACGGCCAAGGCGGCCGAGTACGGCCTCGACATCGACCCGCTGCGCCCGGTGCACACGCTCAGCGTGGGCGAGATGCAGCGCGTCGAGATCATCCGTGCCCTGCTCACCGACCCCAAGGTGCTGATCCTCGACGAACCGACTTCGGTGCTGACGCCCCAGGCGGTCGAGAAGCTGTTCGTGGTGCTGCGCAAGATTGCGTCGGAGGGCTGCAGCATCCTGTACATCAGCCACAAGCTGCACGAGATCCGCGCCCTGTGCACCGCGTGCACGGTGCTGCGCGGCGGCAAGGTCACGGGCGTGTGCAATCCCTCCGAAGAGTCCAACGCCTCGCTCTCGCGCCTGATGATCGGCGCCGAGCCCCCAGCGCTCACGCACCGCCCCGTGCACGCCGGCGCCGCCGTGCTGCGCGTGCAGGGCCTGAGCCTGCCGCGGGCCGACCAGTTTGGGGTCGATCTGCTCGACCTGCAACTGGAGGTGTGCGCCGGCGAGGTGGTGGGCATTGCCGGGGTGTCGGGCAACGGCCAGAAGGAGCTGCTGTATGCGCTCTCGGGCGAAGACCCCCGCGCCGAGCCGGCGATGGTGCAGGTGGCTGGCCGGCGCGCCGGGCGCCTTTCGCCGCGCGCACGCCGCGCCTTGGGTTTGCACTTTGTGCCGGAAGAGCGCCTGGGCCGTGGCGCGGTGCCCGGCATGGGCCTGGCGCACAACCTGCTGCTGACGCGCAGCGACGCCGTGGGCGCTTTCGGCTGGATCGGCATGGGCGCGCTGCAGGCGCAGGCGCGGGGCATCATCGCGCGCTTTGGCGTCAAGGCCGGCGGCCCGAATGCAGCGGCACAGTCGCTGTCGGGAGGCAACTTGCAGAAATTCATCGTCGGCCGTGAGATCGACGCGAACCCCAAGCTGCTCATCGTCTCCCAGCCCACCTGGGGGGTGGACGTGGGCGCGGCGCAGCAGATCCGCAGCGCCATTTTGGCGCTGCGCGACGCCGGCTGCGCCGTGCTGGTGCTCAGCGAAGAACTCGAAGAGCTGTTCGACGTCAGCGACCGGCTCTACGTCATGGCCAAGGGGCACCTGTCGCCTTCGGTGGACCGCGCCGAAGCGACGGTCGAGCGCATTGGCGAGTGGATGAGTGGCCTGTGGCACGCCGACGTGCAGGCCCACCTGGCCCGCAGCCCAGCGCAGCGGCACGCACTGGACCAGGAGACCCCCCATGCTCAAGCTTGAACCCCGCCCCCAGGCCTCGCGCGGGTGGAGCTACGGCTCGCCGCTGCTGGCGCTGGCGATCACGGTGCTGATCGGCATCGCGCTGTTCGCCGCCCTGGGCAAGGACCCGGTGCGCGGCCTGCAGGTGTTCTTCTGGGAGCCCATCAAGTCGCCGTACGCGCTCGGCGAGCTGATGGTCAAGGCCACGCCGCTCTTGCTGATAGCGCTGGGCCTGGCCGTGTGCTTTCGCTCCAATATCTGGAACATCGGCGCCGAAGGGCAGTTCGTCATGGGCGCCATCGCGGCCGGCGGCATGGCGCTGCTGGCCGACAAGACCACCGGCCCCTGGATCATGCCGGTGGTGCTGCTCGCGGGCGTGCTGGGCGGCATGGTCTGGGCGGGCCTCGTGGCCCTGCTGCGCGACCGCTTCAACGCCAACGAAATCCTGGTCAGCCTGATGCTGGTGTACGTGGCCACGCTGGTGCTGGGCTACCTGGTGTTCGGGCCGTGGAAGGATCCGATGGGCTACAACTTCCCGCAGACCAAGACCTTCGAGAAGGCAACGCAGATTCCGCGCCTGATGGCCGGCTCGCGCATGAACATCGGCCTGCTGCTGGCGCTGGCCGGCGCGGGGGCGCTGTGGGTGTTCCTGTTTCGCACGCGCTCGGGCTTTGCGCTGCAAGTCGGTGGACTGGCACCGGCGGCGGCGCGCTACGCGGGCTTTTCCACGCGCCGCGCGCTGTGGACCGCACTGCTGATCTCGGGCGGCGCGGCCGGCCTCGCGGGCGCCCTGGAAGTGGCCGGGCCGATCGGCCAGCTCACGCCCTATGTGCCGGCCGGCTACGGCTTTGCCGCCATCATCGTCGCGTTTGTCGGGCGCCTGCACCCGGTGGGCATGGTGTTTTCCGCCATCCTGATGAGCATGTTCTACATCGGCGGCGAGCTGGCGCAGTCGCGCCTGGGCTTGCCGAAGTCGCTCACGGGCGTGTTCCAGGGCCTGCTGCTGTTCACGCTGCTGGCCTGCGACACCTTGATCGCCTACCGCATCCGCTGGGTGCGCACCCCCACGGCCCTGAAGGGAGGGCTCTGACATGGAATCCTATGCATTGCTGATCGGCGCCACGCTGAGCGCGGGCACCGTGCTGGCCATTGCCGCTTTAGGCCTGCTCATCAACGAGAAGGCCGGCATCGTCAATCTGGGGGCCGAGGGCATGATGCTGTGCGCCGCCATCGCCGGCTTTGCCACCGTGGTGCACACAGGCAATACTTGGCTGGGCTTTGCCGCCGGCATGGCCGCGGGCGCGTTCTTGGCCGCCATCTTCGGCGTGCTGGTCATCTGGCTGGGCACCAACCAGTACGCCACGGGGCTGGCCCTGTCGCTGTTTGGCGTGGGCTTTTCGGCCTTTGCCGGCATCCAGTATGTGCAGGCCAAGCTGCCCGAGCTGCCCAAATACGCCATCCCCGTGCTCGGCGACCTTCCGCTCGCCGGGCCCGCGCTGTTTCGCCAGCACCCGCTGGTATACCTGACGATCGCCTTTGCCGCCGCGCTCGTGTGGTTCCTGTACCGCTCGCGCGCGGGGCTGGTGCTGCGCTCGGTGGGCGAGTCGCCGCAATCGGCGCATGCACTGGGCTACCCGGTGCGCCGCATCCGACTGGCCGCCGTGATGGCGGGCGGCGCCTTGTGCGGCCTGGCCGGTGCGTACATTTCCACCGTCTACACGCCGCTGTGGGTCGAAGGCATGGTGGCGGGCCGCGGCTGGATCGCGCTGGCGCTCACGACCTTTGCCACATGGCGGCCGGCGCGCGTGCTGCTGGGCGCCTACCTGTTCGGCGGCGTGACCATGCTGCAGTTCCATCTGCAGGCCACAGGCGTGCAGGTGGCCAGCCAGCTGTTGAGCATGCTGCCCTATGTGGCCACCATCGTGGTGCTGGCGCTCATTTCGCGCAATCCGACCTGGATTCGCGTCAACATGCCGGCCTCGCTCGGCAAACCGTTCTATCCGGGCTCCTGAGCCAGCCGTTCCCCGTTTTTTTTACTCGCAAGGAAATCCAATGACGAATCTGCAGAAACGCTCGCTGCTCCAGACGGTCGCACTGACCGCCGTGGCAGTTGCCGCCCTGGTGGGCTGTGGCAAGAAGGAGGAGGTCGCTCCCGCCGCAGCCCCGGGGGCCGAGGCGCCTGCCAAGAGCGAGCCGCTGAAGATCGCTTTCATGTACGTGAGCCCCGTGGGCGACGGCGGCTGGACCTACCAGCACGAGCTGGGCCGCCGCGCCATCCAGGAAAAATTCGGTGACCGGATCGAAACCTCCTTCGTCGAAAGCGTGCCCGAAAGTGCCGACTCCGAGCGCGTGATGCGCGACATGGCCGGCCAGGGCAGCAAGCTGGTGTTTGCGACGAGCTTTGGCTATCAGGAGTTTGTGCAGAAGGCGGCCGCAGACCTGAAGGACGTGAAGTTCGAGCACGCCACCGGCTACAAGACCGCTGGCAACGTGGCGACCTACGACACCAAGACCTTCGAAGGCGCGTACCTCGCCGGCATCGTGGCGGGCGGCATGACCAAGACCAAGACCATCGGCGTGGTGGCGTCCGTGCCGATCCCGGAAGTGGTGCGCAACATCAACAGCTTTGTGCTCGGTGCGCAAAGCGTGGACCCGGCCATCAAGGCCAAGGTGGTGTGGGTCAACGAGTGGTTCAGCCCGCCCAAGGAGTCTGAAGCTGCGACCAGCCTGATCAATGGCGGTGTCGACGTGATGTACCAGAACACCAACTCGCCTGCCGTGCTCAAGACGGCGCAGGAGCGCGGTGTCCGCGCCTTCGGCAAGGACGGCGACATGAGCGCCTTCGCGCCCCAGGCCCACCTGGGCTCGGCCGTGATCGACTGGACACCGTACTACACCAAGGTCACCCAGGACACGCTCGACGGCAAGTGGGAAGGCGGCTCGTTCTGGTGGGGCGTCAAGGAAGGTGCGATGGACCTCGTGAAGATCGCCGACGACGTGCCCCAGGAGGTCAAGGACCGGGTCGCGAAGGCCAAGGCGGGCATGAAGGACGAGAGCTTCCATGTCTGGACCGGCCCCATCCAGGACAACGCCGGCAAGGAAGTGCTGCCCGCGGGCAAGGTCGGCGACAACGCCTTCCTGACCGGCATCGATTTCTACGTCCACGGCGTCGAAGGCAAGGTGCCTGGCGCGAAATAAGCGCGACGCCCGAGCAAGAGCGGCCCTGCGGGGCCTTTCTTCTGGGCGCCTGCGACCGGCCAGACTGTCGTTTTCGGGAGAACCCGCGAAAACCCCGGTGTTTTTTGCCTATATTTGCGGGGCTTACCCGAGCAGCCACCGGCACGCAGCGTTGCGATGCCCCGCCTCTTTCCCCTGTTGTATCCAGAGAACCCTTTAAGGAAAAGACCATGACCGATCTTCAAAAACGCTCCCTGCTCAAGGCGACGGCGCTGTCCGCCGTCGCCGCCGTCGCGCTGGTGGGCTGTGGCAAGAAGGAGGAGCCGGCACCGCCTGCAGCGGCGCCTGCGGCCGCCCCTGCACCCAAGGCGGAGCCGCTGAAGATTGCCTTTGCCTATGTCGGCCCCGTGGGCGACGGCGGCTGGTCGTACGCGCACGACAACGCCCGCAAGGCGCTGGAAAAAGAGTTTGGCGACCGGATCGCGACCACGTTTGTCGAAAGCGTCCCCGAGTCTGCCGACGCCGAGCGCGTGCTGCGCGACTTCGTCGGCCAGGGCAACAAGCTGATTTTCGGCACCACGTTTGGCTACATGGAGTCGATGGTGAAGGTGGCGGCGGACAATCCGGACGTCAAGTTCGAGCACGCCACCGGCTACAAGACGGCGCCCAACTTGCGCACCTACGACAGCCGCACCTACGAAGGCGCCTACCTGGCCGGCGTGATCGCGGGCGCCATGACCCAGTCCAACACCCTGGGCGTGGTGGGTTCGGTGCCGATTCCCGAGGTCATCCGCAACATCAACAGCTTCACGCTGGGGGCGCAGTCGGTCAATCCCAAGATCACGACCAAGGTGGTCTGGGTCAACGAATGGTTCAGCCCGCCCAAGGAAACCGAAGCCGCCACCTCGCTGATCAACGGCGGCGCCGACATCCTGTTCCAGAACACCGACTCTCCCGCCGTGCTCAAGACGGCGCAGGAAAAGGGCAAGCGCGCTTTCGGCTGGGACTCCGACATGACCGCCTACGGACCCAAGGCCCACCTGGGCTCGGCCATCATCAACTGGGCGCCTTACTACACCAAGGCCGTCAAGGACGTGCTCGATGGCACCTGGAGCACCGGCCAGGCCTGGTGGGGCGTGAAGGAAGGGGCAATCGACATGGTGTCGATTGCCGAAGACGTGCCCGCCGAAACCAAGGCCAAGGTCGATGAAGTCAAGAAGGGCCTGAAGGACGGCAGCTTTGCGATCTGGAAGGGCCCGATCCTCGACAACAGCGGCACGGAAGTGATCGCCAAGGACGCGGTCGCCGACGACAAGTTCCTCGGCGGCATCAACTTCTACGTCAAGGGCGTGGAAGGCAAGGTCCCGGGCGGCGACAAGAAGTAAGAGAGCGCGCGCCCCACCGCACGCACCAGGGCCGCCAGCAGGCGGCCCTTTTTTCTTAAGGAAATTCCCATGATGGAAGCAACCCTGTGGCACCCGGTGGCGCTGTCGAATGACGTGGCGCAGGCCCCCGTGCCCGTGCGCCTGCTGCAGCGCGATGTGGTGCTGTGGCGCGACGGCACCGGCGCGCTGCAGGCCTTTGCCGACCAGTGCCCGCACCGCGGCGCCCGCCTGTCGCTGGGCCGCGTGCACGACGGCAAGCTGGAGTGCCCGTACCACGGCTGGCAGTTCGCCGCCAGCGGCCAGTGCGTACACGTGCCGGCGCTGCCCACCTTCACGCCTTCCGCCGCACACTGTGCGCACCGCTTTGAAGCCTGCGAGGCCCAGGGCCTGGTCTGGGTGCGGTTGGAAGCGGGCACGGCGGGCCTACCCGCCTTCGAGGCCGAGAGCGACGCGCGCCTGCGCAAGCTCAACTGCGGGCCCTACGATGTGGCCGCCAGCGCGCCGCGCATCATCGAGAATTTTCTCGACATGTCGCATTTTGGCTTCGTCCACGAAGGCTGGCTCGGCACGCGCGCGGCCACCGCGATCGACGACTACCGCGTCGAGCCGACGCCCACCGGCCTGCGCGCCACGGGCTGCAAGGCCTGGCAGCCGCAGTCCAACCTGCATTCCACGGCGCCGGCGCAGGTCGAATACACCTATGAAGTCACCGGCCCGTATACCGCCGTGCTGACCAAGGTGCCGGAAGAGGGCTCGACGGCCGTGCAGGGCTGGCGCGAGTCGATCGCGCTTTATGTCTGCCCGCTCACGCCCGAAAGCAGCCGCGTGTGGTTTCGCCTGGCCGTGGCCGATTTCGATTCGCCCGATGCCAAGCTGCAGGCCTTCCAGCACACCATCTTCACGCAGGACCAGCCGGTGCTCGAGTCGCAGAATCCCAAGCGCCTGCCGCTGGACCTGCGCGCCGAGCTGCATACCGCCGCCGACAAGGCCTCGTCGGCCTACCGCCGCTTCCTCAAGGCCAGCGGCACCACCTTTGGAGTCTGCTGATGTTCCAGGTCCCGCCCATCGCCACGCACCGGCTGCCCGCACTGCTGTGCAGCATGCCCAAGGCCGAGCTGCACATCCACATCGAGGGCTCGCTGGAGCCCGAGCTGATCTTTGCCCTGGCACAGCGCAACGGCGTGCCGCTGCCCTACGCCAGCGTGGAGGAGCTGCGCAGCGCCTATGCGTTCAGCAACCTGCAGAGCTTTCTCGACATTTATTACGCCGGCGCCAGCGTGCTGTTGCATGAGCAGGACTTTTACGACATGGCCCGCGCCTATCTTGCGCGGGCTGCTATCGATAACGTAGTGCATACGGAAATTTTCTTCGACCCGCAAACCCACACGGCGCGCGGCGTACCGATGGCGGCCGTGGTCAATGGCCTGCACCGCGCCTGCGCCGATGCGCGCGCCGAGCTGGGCATCAGCGCCGCGCTGATCCTGTGCTTCCTGCGCCACCTGAGTGAGGAGTCGGCCTTTGAAACCCTCGAGCAGGCATTGCCGGTCCTCGACAGGATCGTGGGCGTGGGGCTCGATTCGAGCGAGGTCGGACACCCGCCCGAGAAGTTTGCGCGGGTGTTCGCACGTTGCCGCGAACTGGGCCTGCACCTTGTGGCCCATGCGGGAGAGGAAGGCCCTCCGGCCTATATCTGGAGCGCGTTGGATGTGCTGAAGGTCGAACGCATCGACCATGGCGTGCAGGCAGTGCATGACGCTGTGCTGATGCGGCGCCTTGCGCAGGACCGTATTGCGCTCACCGTGTGTCCGCTGTCGAACCAGAAACTGCGCGTGTTCCCGAACCTTGCAGACCACAACCTGGGCAAGCTGCTGGAAGCAGGGCTGGCCGCCACCGTCAATTCCGACGACCCAGCCTACTTTGGTGGCTACATCAACGAAAACTTCACGCAGGTGTTTGCGGCCACAGGCATGACCGCGCAGGATGCCTACCAGCTTGCTTTGAACAGCTTTGAGGCGAGCTTTGCCAGCAATTCCGACAAGCGTTTGTGGGAGCACAAACTCAAGGAAACCTTCGAGCGTTTTGTCGCGCACGACGGCTGAGCTGTGGCGAAAAGGCTGGTGTTGTGCGGCTGCGATGTGTTTGCCGCGCAACACTGCGAGGCACCGGAAAAAATCGGGTGGAACGGCAAATTGCCTGTGGAAACACGGGCTCAGACACCGGCTTGCGACCCATCCGTGGCGTTGGAGGGCGCAATGAGTTTTCGGGTAAACCCTGGAAAAAACTAGAATTGTGAGGTTTTGTACGCGTCGATTGGCAGGTTGTAGCGTGGCGCGGTATGTCGCTCGCCCGGCGGCTGTTGTCTGCGCGCACCCTCAGCCTTGTTCCTTATCGGAGTCGTTCCATGTTTCTCAATCAACTTTCCATCGGCAAGCGCTTGGCCGTGGTGCTGGGTCTGATCCTGGCATTGTTTCTGGCCAGCAGCGTGGTGGCGGTGGTCAAGCTGAGCCAGCTGGGCAAAGAGATCGACGCCATGGTCAATGGCAACATCAAGGCGGAGCGTGCGGGCTCCGACTGGTTGCGCCACACCACATCGGGCGTACAGCGCGCGGCGGCCATTGCCAAGAGCAGCGATGCCGACCTGATTCCGTATTTCGCTCCGGCCACGGCCGCGTCGATCAAGGAAACCAATGAATTGCAGAAGTTCATCGAATCCAAGATGGATACGCCAGAAAAAAAGCAGCTGTTTGCCAAGGTGGCCGAGTTGCGCAAAAACTACCTTGCAGCCCGCGAAGAAGTGAGCAAACTCAAGCAGGCCGGTGACGCCGAAGGCGCCAACAAGGTCTTCAACGAGCGGTTCGAGCCCACGTCGCGCAGTTACCTCGCTGGGGTGCAACAGATGGTGGACGCCCAGCGCACCGAGCTGGATGCGGCAGGCAAACACAGCGAAGAACTGCGTGCCCAGACCTCTATGCTGTTGGCGATCTGCACGGGCGTTTCGCTGCTGCTGGGGGCCTTGCTGGCCTGGCTGCTGGCCACCAGCATCACGCGCCCGCTGCGCCAGGCCGAGGCGATTGCCGAGTCGATCGCCGGCATGGACCTCACGGGAGCGCTCCAGTCGAGCTACGCTGGCGATGAAACCGGCCGCCTGCTGCGTGCGCTGGATGTGATGCGCACCGAATTGCACACGTCCATGTCGCAGGTGCGCGGCGTGGTGGACAGCATCTCCACCGCCAGCACCCAGATCGCGACGGGCAACCAGGACCTGAGCGCACGCACCGAGCAGACCGCCAGCAGCTTGCAAGAGACCGCCAGCTCGATGGAAGAGCTCACAAGTACCGTACGCCAGAGTGCGGACTCTGCCATGCAGGCCAACCAGCTGGCAGCGTCGGCCGCGCAGGTGGCGCAACGTGGGGGCACGGTGGTGGCCCAGGTCGTCAGCACCATGGATGAGATCAACGCCAGCAGCAAGAAAATCTCGGACATCATCGGCACCATCGACGGCATTGCGTTCCAGACCAACATCCTTGCGCTCAACGCGGCGGTAGAGGCCGCCCGTGCGGGAGAACAGGGGCGCGGTTTCGCGGTGGTGGCCAGCGAAGTGCGCTCGCTGGCGCAGCGTTCTGCCCAGGCGGCGAAGGAGATCAAGACGCTGATTGGCGTCTCGGTGGAGAAGGTGGAGTCGGGTGCGGCGCTGGTGCGGGATGCCGGCAGCACCATGACCGATATCGTCAGCTCCGTGGGCCGTGTTTCCGACATCATCGGGGAGATCAGCGCCGCGGCATCCGAGCAGAGCCAGGGCATTGGCCAGGTGAACGTGGCGGTGAGCCAGCTCGACCAGATGACGCAGCAGAATGCCGCACTGGTGGAAGAGTCCACGGCCGCGGCCGAAAGCCTCAAGGATCAGGCATCGCGCCTAGCCGATGTGGTCGGCGCCTTCCGCCTGGGCGCGGCATCGCAGGCGCTGCGCCTGAGGTGACCCTTATCTCGACATTGTTGCAATATCGCTTTCATTGCGCGGGAGTAATCCCCTAGCAAACTCCCTCCACGCACTGCTTGCGTTTTTCCCACGGAAAGGCTGTTGTCCTGCGGCTTTTTCGTTTTTCATCCAGGACCATGTAGAGGAACACCATGTACAAAAACCTCGCAGCTGCGCTCGCGGCCGCCTGTTTTTTCTTCCCCGTTTTTTCCCAGACCCCGGCCGCCAAGGCGCCGTCCAAAGAACCGCTGCGGATCGGCTTTGTCTATGTCACGCCGGTGCTCGACGCCGGCTGGACGCGCCAGCATGACCAAGGGCGGCGTGCCGTGGAGGCGGCGCTGGGCAGGCGGGTCGAGACGACTTTTGTCGAAAGCGTGCCCGAGGGCGCTGACGCCGAGCGCGTGATCCGCGACCTGGCGCAGACCGGGCACCGGCTCATTTTCACGACCAGCTTTGGCTACATGGAGCCCACGCTCAAGGTGGCGCAGGATTTTCCGAACGTGAAGTTCGAGTCCATCACCGGCTACAAGCAGGCGCCCAATGTGGCCACGGCCAATGCACGCTACTACGAGGGCCGCTACTTGGCCGGCATCGCGGCCGGGCGCATGAGCCAGACCGGCGTGGCGGGCTATGTGGCGGGCTTTCCCATCCCTGAGGTGCTGCAGGGCATCAACGCGTTCACGCTTGGCATGCGCTCGGTGAACCCGAAGGCAACGGTCAAGCTGGTCTGGCTGGACACCTGGTTCGACCCGCCGCGCGAGCGCGATGCCGCCATGGCGCTGTTCAACCAGGGCGTGGACGTGGTCTCGTTCCACACCGCATCGACCGCGGTGATGGCCGCCGCCCAGGAGCGCGGCAAGCTCGCCGTGGCCTACCACTCGGACATGCGCAGCGTCGGGCCCGACGCGCAGATCGTGGCCGTCACGCACCAGTGGGGCGGCTACTACACGCAGCGCGCCCGCGCCGTGCTGGACGGCAGTTGGAAAAGCGGTGATGTCTGGGGCGGGGTGCGCGAGGGCATGATCCGCATGGAAGGGTTTGGCTCCAAAGTGCCCCAGGCCGTGCAGCAAGAGGTGCTGGCACGCCAAAAGGACATCGGCGCGGGCAAGCTGCAGCCATTTCGCGCGACCGGGGCTGCCGTGCGCGACAACACCGGCCGCGAGGTCATCGCGCGCGGCCAGGCGCTGACCGACGCGCAGATCCTGCAGATGAACTGGCTGGTCGAAGGCGTGCAGGGGAAAATCGCGCGCTGACCCCACTCGCAGCATGCCCATGGCCGAACGGGCTGGCGCGGGCCTATCCTTGTACCCAGGGCGCGACAGCGTCGCGCATGGAGACCGTGGATGAACCCGCACCCAGCCCTGCGGCTGCATGTGCCGGAGCCGACGGGGCGGCCCGGTTGCAAGACCGATTTTTCCTACCTCAGCGTCTCGCCCGCGGGCGCGGTGCGGCGTCCGCCGATCGACACCCCCGCTGCCGACACGGCCGACCTCGCCAACCACTTGGTGCGCGTGCTCGACCCCGAGGGCCGTGCCGTCGGGCCCTGGGCCGTGGCCCTCGCGCCCGAGCGCCTGCGCCGGGGCCTGCGCGCCATGCTCAAGACGCGCATTTTCGACGCGCGCATGCTGATCGCGCAGCGCCAGAAGAAGCTCTCGTTCTACATCCAGTGCCTCGGCGAGGAAGCGATCGCGGTGGCGCATGCGCTGGCGCTGGCGCCGGGCGACATGTGCTTCCCGACCTACCGCCAGCAGGGCCTGCTGCTGGCGCGCGACGACATTCCGCTGTCCGAGATGGTCTGCCAGCTCATGAGCAACGAGCGCGACCCGCTCAAGGGGCGGCAGCTGCCCGTCATGTATTCGTACAAGCGGGCAGGCTTCTTCTCGATCTCGGGCAACCTGGCCACGCAGTTCGTGCAGGCCGTGGGCTGGGCCATGGCGTCGGCCATCCAGGGCGACACGAAGATCGCCTCGGGCTGGATCGGCGACGGTGCCACGGCCGAATCCGACTTCCACACGGCGCTGACCTTCGCCCATGTCTACCGCGCGCCCGTCATCCTCAACGTGGTCAACAACCAGTGGGCCATCTCCACCTTCCAGTCGATTGCCGGTGGCGAGGGCACCACCTTTGCTGCGCGCGGCGTGGGCTGCGGCATCGCCTCGCTGCGCGTCGATGGCAACGACTTCCTCGCGGTGTACGCGGCCTCGCAGTGGGCGGCAGAGCGCGCACGCGGCAACCACGGCCCCACGCTGATCGAATGGGTGACCTACCGGGCCGGGCCGCATTCCACGTCCGACGACCCTTCCAAATACCGCCCGGCCGACGATTGGCAGCGCTTTCCGCTGGGCGACCCGATCGCGCGCCTGAAGCAGCACCTGATCGCCCTCGGCGCCTGGTCCGACGAGCGCCATGCGCAGGCCCAGCAGGAGCTGGAGGCCGAGGTGGTCGCGGCGCAGAAGGAGGCCGAGAGCCACGGCACGCTGCTCGACGGCCGTGTGCCGAGCGCCGCCACCATGTTCGACGATGTCTACCAGGAGCTGCCCGCGCACCTGCGCCGCCAGCGCCAGCAGCTGGGGGTCTGAGCCATGGCAGCGCGCGCACAAGAGTCCCCGGAGCCGGGCGCCCCGGCAGAGACCGTTCCCATGACCATGATCCAGGCGCTGCGCTCGGCGATGGACGTGGCGATGGAGCGCGATGCCCAGGTCATCGTCTATGGCCAGGACGTGGGCTATTTCGGCGGCGTGTTCCGCGTCACCGAAGGTTTGCAGGCCAAGTACGGCACGTCGCGCTGTTTCGACGCGCCGATCTCCGAGGGTGGCATCGTCGGCACGGCCGTGGGCATGGGCGCCTACGGGCTGCGGCCCGTGGTCGAGATCCAGTTCGCCGACTATTTCTACCCGGCCATGGACCAGATCGTCTCCGAAGCGGCGCGGCTGCGCCACCGCTCCGCGGGCGATTTCACCGCGCCCATCACCATCCGCATGCCCTGCGGCGGCGGCATCTATGGCGGGCAGACGCACAGCCAGAGCCCCGAGGCGCTGTTCGTGCATGTCTGCGGGCTGCGCACGGTCATGCCCAGCAACCCTTACGACGCCAAGGGCCTGCTGATCGCGTCCATCGAGAACGACGACCCGGTCATCTTCCTGGAGCCCAAGCGCCTCTACAACGGTCCGTTCGACGGCCACCACGACCGCCCGGTCGTGCCCTGGTCCCAGCATACGCTGGGCAAGGTGCCCACGGGCCACTACACGGTGCCGCTCGGCAGCGCCGCTGTGTTCCGGCCCGGCAGCGCGGTCACTGTGCTCACTTACGGCACCATGGTCTGGGTGTCCGAATGCGCGGCACGCGAGACCGGCATCGATGCCGAAATCATCGACCTGCGCACCCTCTGGCCCCTGGACCTGGACACCGTCGTGGCGTCGGTGAAGAAGACCGGCCGCTGCGTCGTCGTGCACGAGGCCACCGGCACCGGCGGCTTTGGCGGCGAACTGGTCGCGCTGGTGCAGCAGCACTGCTTCTACCACCTCGAAGCCCCGATCGAGCGCGTGACCGGCTGGGACACGCCCTACCCGCACGCCCAGGAATGGGCCTACTTTCCGGGCCCGGCGCGCGTGGGCGCGGCCTTGCAACGCACGGTGGAGGCATGACCATGGGTCTCTACGCCATCCGGGTGCCCGACATTGGCGAGGGCATTGCCGAGGTCGAGCTGGTGGCCTGGCATGTGCAGCCGGGCGACACCGTGGCCGCCGACCAGCCGCTGGCCGACGTGATGACCGACAAGGCCACGGTCGAGATCCCGTCGCCGCGGGCCGGCAAGGTGCTGGCGCGCGGCGGCGAGGTGGGCCAGTCGCTGGCCGTGGGCTCCGAGCTGCTGCGGCTGGAGGTGGAAGACGCGGGCAACCTCCAGGGCAGCGCGCCCGCTCCTGCAGCCGCGTCTGCCCCGGTACCGTCGCCAGCGGCCACGGCCAGCGCGGCGGCAACCCCGCCGGCGGCTGCGCCCGTGTCAGCACCTGCTGCGGCGCGACTCCCGCCAGCGTCGCGTGCCGAAGCGGCAGCGCCGCAGGCCGCCGAGCGCGCGCTGGCCGCACCCGCTGTGCGCCATCGCGCGCGGGACTTGGGCATTGCGCTGCACGAGGTGCACGGCAGCGGCCTGGCCGGACGCATCCAGCACGCCGACCTCGACGCCTATCTGCTGGCCAGCCGGCCGGCGCCACAGGCGGGTCCGACGGCCTATGCCGAGCGCGAGGGCGAAGAGGCCGTTCCCGTCATCGGGCTGCGCCGCAAGATTGCGCTGAAGATGCAGGAGTCCAAGCGCCGCATCCCGCACTTCAGCTACGTCGAAGAAATCGACGTGACCGCGCTCGAGGCGCTGCGTGCCGAGCTCAACGCACGGTACGGTGCGGCGCGTGGCAAGCTCACACTGCTGCCCTTCCTGGTGCGCGCCATGGTGCTGGCGCTGCGCGAGTTTCCACAGATCAATGCGCGCTTTGACGACGAGGCCGGCGTGGTCACGCGCCATGCGGCCGTGCACCTGGGCGTCGCCACGCAGACCGTGCTCGGCCTCATGGTGCCGGTGCTGCGCCACGCCGAGGCGCTCGACC
The DNA here is from genome assembly GCF_012931925.1 of Acidovorax sp. SRB_24. Classification (NCBI taxonomy): domain Bacteria; kingdom Pseudomonadati; phylum Pseudomonadota; class Betaproteobacteria; order Burkholderiales; family Comamonadaceae; genus Acidovorax; species Acidovorax sp. SRB_24. The sequence continues at coordinate 3,947 of NZ_MWOM01000020.1, read as the reverse complement.
TGTGGGCCTGCGCGGCCGGCATCGCGCGCGTGGCCGAGGACTCGCGCAGCGGCAAGGCGGTGCGCGCGGCGCTGTCGGGTTCGACCATCACGCTGACAAGCCTGGGGGCGCTCGGCGGCATTGCCAGCACGCCCGTCATCAACCACCCCGAAGTGGCCATCGTCGGCGTCAACCGCATCGCCCTGCGCCCCATGCTGCGCGAGGGGCAGGTCGTGGGGCGCCTCTTGATGAACCTGTCGTCCTCGTTCGATCACCGCGTGGTCGATGGGCTGCACGCCGCCCAGTTCATCCAGGCCATGCGTGCGCTGCTCGAAACGCCGGCACTGCTGTTCGTGGAATAGGGCCGGGGCGCTGCTTTTCCGCGATGGGGCGCCGCAGCGCAGCAGGGTGCAGGGCGTGCGGTCCCATTCCCCCGCATGCCCTGCGGGGCCCGCTTGCGCCGGGCGGCTAAGCTTGCGGCGCTGCACCTGGGCCGCAGCGCAGGCCTGCCTGGTGTCCGTGCTCGGCTGGCGGGTTGCGGCATTTATGGAGCAAAATACGGCTCTAACGCTTGTTGGTCAAGCGCTGATAGCTATCAAAACAATAGTCTTGCGAGGAAGCAATATGAGCATCAAGAGCGACAAGTGGATCCGCCGCATGGCCGAGCAAACCGGCATGATCGAGCCGTTCGAGCCCGGCCAGGTGCGCGAGGCCGAAGGGCGCAAGATCATCAGCTACGGCACCAGCAGCTACGGCTACGACATCCGCTGTGCGCCCGAGTTCAAGGTGTTCACGAACATCCACAGCACCGTGGTGGACCCGAAGAACTTCGACGAAAAAAGCTTTGTCGACTTCCATGGCGACAGCTGCATCATCCCGCCCAACAGCTTCGCGCTGGCGCGCACGGTCGAGTACTTCCGCATCCCGCGCAACGTGCTCACCATCTGCCTGGGCAAGAGCACCTATGCGCGCTGCGGCATCATCGTCAACGTGACGCCGTTCGAGCCCGAATGGGAAGGCTACGTGACGCTCGAATTTTCCAACACCACGCCGCTGCCGGCCAAGATCTACGCCGGCGAAGGCTGCGCGCAGGTGCTGTTCTTCGAGAGCGACGAGGTCTGCGAAGTCAGCTACAAGGACCGCGGCGGCAAGTACCAGGGCCAGCACGGCGTGACCCTGCCCAAGGCCTGATTCCCGCGGGAATGGCGGCGCTGGGCAGGGCCGGGGCGGCTGCGCCCCGGCTGCGGCATCAGTTCAGCGGCACGCGCGCGCCGTCGCGGAAGGCATAGAGCGTGACGGCCGGCTGGGTCAGCTCGCCCTTGGCGGTGAACGTGATGGGGGCGGTCACGCCCTTGTAGTTGGCCTTGCCGATGAAGGGCACATAGACCTTCGGATCGGCCGAGTTGGCGCGCTTCATGGCGTCCACCAGCACATAGGTCGCGTCATAGGCATAGGTGCTGTAGTTCTGGAACTGGCCGGGGAACTTGGCGTCGTACTTCTTCTTCCACTCGGCGCCGCCCTGCATCTTCTGGATCGAGGCGCCGCCGGTGGCGCAGGTCACGTTGGCCAGCGTGCCGGCCTTGCTCGCCAGCTCGGGCAGCTTTTCGGTGCACAGCGCATCGCCACCGAAATACTTCACATTCGACAGGCCCAGCTGTTCCATTTGGCGCAGCATGGGGCCGGACTGTGCGTCCAGGCCGCCAAAGAACACGGCGTCGGGCTTCTTGCCCTTGATGGACGTCAGGATGGCCATGAAGTCCGTGGCCTTGTCGTTGGTGAATTCCTCGCTCACCACCTCCATGCCCTTTTGCCGTGCCGTGGCCTTGAACACGTCGGCCAGGCCCTGGCCGTAGGCGGTGCGGTCGTCGATGATGGCCACGCGCTTGAGCTTGAGCGTGTCGTGGGCGTAGATGGCCAGCGCCGCGCCCAGCGCGTTGTCGTTGGCGATCAGGCGGAAGGTGGTCTTGTAGCCGGGCTTGGTGACATCGGGGTTGGTGGCCGCCGCCGTGATGTGGGGAATGCCGCACTTGCTGTAGACAACTGACGCGGGAATCGTGGTGCCCGACTGCAGGTGGCCGACGATGCCGGCCACCCGCGCGTCGCAGAGCTTTTGCGCGACGGCCGTGGCCTGGCGCGGATCGCCCGCGTCGTCCTCGGCCACCAGTTCGAACTTGACCTTCTTGCCCCCGATCACCAGGTTCTGCGTGTTGATTTCTTCGAGCGCCATGCTGACGCCGTTTTGCGTGTCCTTGCCGATGTGCGCAATGGCGCCCGAGGTCGGACCGGCGTGGGCAATTTTCACGGTCCGGGTGTCCTGGGCACTGGCGCCGGCGGCCAGCAGCGAGAGCGCGGCGACGGCCAGGCAGGACGGGGACGGCAGGAAGGGGCGTGGGTTCATTCGGTGTCTCTTTCTGATCGGCGGAATAGTGAGATGGGTCAATGCGCGGAACGCCGTGGCAGCCTATCAGCAGCGGGCAGCCGCCTGCATCAGGGAATGTTCTGCAAAATTCACCCCCGCCGCGCACGCCAATCTGCGTTAAATAGGCTATACATAATAGGCAGCGGCTCTGCACCGCGCGCCACAGGGGGCCAGCGGTTTGCGCCGCCTTCAGGTGCGCAGCGCCAAGCGCGCCGCGGCCAGGTCCCAGCCACCCCAGCCGCAGCTCTTGAACAGCACCGGGCCCGGCCCGGGCACGCGCACGCCGCGCATCACGTCGCCCAAGGTGGCCAGGGCGCCCACATCGATATCGGCCTGCAGCAGGTCGCCGGCCTCGTGCACCGCGTCCACGGTGTCGACGACCACGCTGCCGGCCTGCACGAAGTGGCGGCACAGCGCGGGCGAGAGTTCGGCCATGGCGGGCGTGAAGGCGCCCACGGCGGCCATGAAGGCGTCAGCGCGCGGCAGGCCGCGCAGCACCACGGCGCCAGCGGGCGTGCAGGTGACCACCAGCGGGCACTCGGCCAGCGCGGCATCGGGATCGTCGGTGGTGCGCGCGCGGGCGCCGAGCTGGCGGGCCTGCTCGGCCAGCGCCTCGGCGCTGGCGCTGCTGCGCGAGGCGACGACGACGTCGCGCACGCCCAGGCCAAGCACGAAGCCCTGCAGGTGCGCCAGCCCCTGCACGCCCGCACCGACGATCAGCAGCGGGCCCTGCGGCTTCGGCGCCATCAGCCGCGCGGCCAGCAGCGAGACCGCGGCGGTGCGGTGTGCCGTGACCGTGGGGCCGTCGAGCACCAGGCGGCGCGTGCCGCTGGCAACGTCGAACACGACCACGTCGCCCTGGATGGTCGGGCGGTCCGTGCCGGCGTTGGCCGGGGTAAAGCTGATGAGCTTGGTCATGGCCACGTGCGCATCGGTCGCGGGCATCACGAACAGGCTGCCGCCGCCGCCCAGCGGCAGCACCAGGCGCGCCGGCACGCGGACGCTCGGGTCGCGCAGCACCAGCGCGATCTCGTCGGCCAGCGCGTTCCAGGGCAGGCGCGCCGCAGTGTGGGGGCCGTCGAGCAGCCGGCCGGACGGTGGAAGAGAAGGGGGTGGAGGCAGGGTTTCGGGCATGCCCATGACTGTAGCGCTGCCACTGCCGGCCCTCTCCTACAGTGCAATGGGTGTTGTGCCGCGCCCGGCGGGCCGCGCCGCTGCCTAGCATTCGTGCCATGTTCCTTGCGGCTGCCCCGCGCAGCTTTTACACCATGCCACCAGCCCTGCCGACCCCTTTCCCTTCGCGCTCCTCGCCATCGGCGCCGCCGCGCTGGCCGCGCTTGTTCCTCGCTGTGGCGCTGGTCGCGATTGCGGCGCAGCTCCTGGCCATGGCTCAACTGGCACAGCACCAGGTGCAGCGCGGCGTGGAACTGCGCCAGACCATCGCCATGCTGCCTGCCGGCCAGGCCCGTGCGGAGCCCGGCGCCGCGGCGGCGCAGGCCCAGGCGCAGTTGCGCGCAGGCGCGGCGCCGCTGCACACCGCCGCCGCGTC